>NZ_JAUBQH010000005.1:0-187263 GCF_036701145.1 Microcoleus sp. Pol17C6 | reverse complement strand
GCGCACAACCCCGCATCGCAATCGCCAAATTAAACCCCACAACAGGTGCCGCCGATGCCACCTTCAACCCGAATGCGAATAGTGCAGTCAATGTGATCGCCCTAGACAGCAGCGGCAACCTTATAGTGGGCGGCGAGTTCATCAACATCGGCGGACAACCCCGCAGCGGAATCGCCAAATTAAACCCCACAACAGGTGCCGCCGATGCTACCTTCGACCCGAATGCGAGTTATACAGTCAGAGCGATCGCCATAGACAGCAACGGCAACCCCATAGTGGGCGGCGAGTTCATCAACATCGGCGGACAACCCCGCAGTGGAATCGCCAAATTAAACCCCACAACAGGTGCGGCAGATCCCACCTTCAACCCGAATGCGAATAATACAGTCAGAGCGATCGCCCTAGACAGCAGTGGCAACCCCATAGTGGGCGGCGATTTCATCACCATCGGCGCACAACCCCGCATCGCAATCGCCAAATTAAACCCCACAACAGGTGCCGCCGATGCCACCTTCAACCCGAATGCGGATAGTACAGTCGAGGCGATCGCTATTGACAAAGGACGTAGCCTCTACTACACCCCCAACGCCGGATTCAACGGTGTAGACACCTTTCAATACACCGCCACCGACGGCATTGCTTCCACACCCACCACCGTCAGCGTCCTCGTCAACGACTCTCCCACCCTCGATAATTCTGGCATCCCCACTCTCAACGCCCAAAACCAAAACGACAGTGCCAGCACAGGTACACTCATTAGTACCATCATCGCCAACCTCGGCGGCACAAAAATCACCGATCCTAATGCCAGCGCCTTACAAGGTATTGCCATCACCAACCTCGACACGACTAACGGCAGTTGGCAATACACCACCGACGGCACCACCTGGAACACCTTCACCGCCTCTGTTACCTCTGCTAGACTGCTAGCATCCGACGCATCCACCCGCATCCGCTTCGTACCCACAGCTACCTATAGTGGAACCGTTACTAACGCGATCGCCTTCCAAGCGTGGGATCAAATTACTGGCACCAACGGCAGCACAGCAGACGTAACAGCAGACTTAGCTACCAACGGCACATCCAGCGTTTTCAGTAGCGCTACCGAAACCGCCGATATTGCAATTAACCCCGTCCCTAACATTACCAGCGTCAGCGCAGTGACAGCAGACGGAAATTACGGTATCGGTACATCGATTGACATCAGCGTTCAATTCTCTCAAACAGTCAACGTTACGGGTACGCCACAGCTTAGTTTAGCAGGTGTAACTCCCGTTGCGAATTACCTCTCAGGCAGCGGTAGCAACACTTTAACATTTCGGTATACAGTCGCAGCAGGCGATAGCAATCCTGACTTAGACTATGTTTCGACAACTGCTTTATCTTTAAGTAGCGGTACTATTAAGAATGCTGCCAATGGTGATGCTATTTTAATCTTGCCAACTCCGGGTGTAGTGAATTCTTTGGGTGCTTCCAAAGCAATAGCAATAGATGGAATTATCCCGACTGTCACCATCAATCCTATCGCTGATATTACGACAGCAGGCGCTACAACCCAGACTTTTACTGTTACTCTCAACGACAATACTGGAATAGATGTTAGCAGTTTAGATAGTTCTGACATTCTAGTAAGTTGGTCAGGCGGTACAATTCCTCCTACATTTGTCAGCGTCGATACTAACAGTAATGGTACACCTCGCCTCGCTACTTATTCACTGACTCCACCTGGGGGAAGTTGGGATGATACAGATAATGGCAGTTACGCTGTTAATTTGCAAGCATCGCAAGTAAAAGATACTTTTGGTAATCAAGTTGTAGGTAGCAATTTAGGCAGTTTTACTGTTAACATTCCCACGCCAATTCCTACTCCCACGCCGATTCCTACTCCCACGCCGATTCCTACTCCCACGCCGATTCCTACTCCCACGCCGATTCCTACTCCCACGCCGATTCCTACTCCCACGCCAACACCGACTCCGACTTCGACAACAACTCCGACTTCGACAACAACTCCGACTTCGACAACAACTCCGACTTCGACAACAACTCCGACTCCAACAACAACTCCGACTTCGACAACAACTCCGACTTCGACAACAACTCCGACTTCGACAACAACTCCGACTTCGACAACAACTCCGACTCCGACTCCCACCCCAACTCCGACTCCAACGCCAACTCCGACTCCGACTCCCACCCCAACTCCAGATACTCCCGGTGTCATTATCATTCAACCACTTGGCAGTACCAACGTACTCGAAAGCTTGGGCAGCGATATATACAAAGTGCGACTAAATACTCAACCAACTGCTAATGTCACCGTCGCCATTACCCCTGAAACTCAAGTTACTGTCAGCCAACCTGCCCTTACTTTTACTCCCGCCAATTGGAATGTCGCTCAAACGGTAACGGTGACTGCTGTTGACGATGCAGTTGTTGAGGGCGATCGTGTCAGCCCAATTAGCCACGCCACTAGCAGCACAGACACATTGTATAATAATCTAGTCGCCTTTCTCACAGTCAATATCAGCGATAACGATAACTTAGGCGATATCAAAACCTTGTTGAAAAAGTCAGTAATCGGTTTGACAGACAAGGACGATCGCATCACAGGATCGGCATTAAACGACATGATCCACGCACGCCGCGGCAATGACTATCTTGATGGCAAAGCAGGGGATGACTTGCTTTACGGACAAAAAGGTGATGACGGTATTAGCGGTGGCGATGGCAATGACATTATTTTTGGCGGCCAAGGCATTGAATTTATTCAGGGTGACGGCGGCTTTGACTTGATTTACTCAGGTAAGGAAAGCGATCGCATTTACGGAGGCGATGGCGACGATATATTGTTTGGCGACGGGGGCAATGACTACTTATTTGGAGAAATGGGGGCCGACACTCTCACAGGCGGATTGGGTTTTGATGTGTTTGCGATCGCGATCGGCACGGGTTCAACAGACTTAGCCTCTGCTGATGTGATTACTGATTTTACCCTCAATCAAGACAAAATTGATTTAATTAGCCCCCTTGCTTTTAGCCAGTTAAATATTTATCAAGGAACAGGCGCTTTTGTTAGCGATACTATAATTCAGTATCAGGTAACAGGGGAATATTTAGCTGTCTTGAAAGGAGTCACTGCCAGCAGTATAGTTCAAGCAGTAACTTTTTAGACTTCCTATGTTGTGGCACTTTAGCGCTTTAGCGCTACAACATACCTACCCGATTTTGATCGCCTAGTTTGTAGGGTGTCTCAGCAGTCGATCGCACTTTTGCTGTGATTTTCAGGCATAGCAACCGCTTAATGTAAATTGTGTAGCCTGTCTTTGATTTTTGTGCGAGTCAACAATGCAGACTCACAGCGTTCCCAGTAAATTTTAGCCACGCGATCGCCCGGATTCTGACGCCAACACTCGGAAAACAGTCGCGCCGCTTCAAATAACTTCCCTTCCGAGTAAAGTGCCCTAGCTTCTGCAAACAATTCCAGCGTAGCTAACTTGGCCTGTTTAATTTCTGGCGGATCTGCATCAAACACCTCATAAATCGTCACAGCTTCTGATTTTCCCTTGACTTTTACCGTGTCTAGAGTGCGGATTGTGTACTGAGATGGATTTTTCAGGCGCGTATAAGTTGGCTGAGTAATTAACAGGGAAACCCCATAATTTTTTGTCAAACTTTCCACGCGAGAAGCTAAATTAACGGCATCACTAATTACTGTCCCGTCCATACGATTTGGTCCTCCCACAGTTCCCAGCATCAAAGAACCCGTATTAATCCCAATCCCAATCTGAATCGGGGCACAGCCAGCGTTGGCGCAGTATTCGTTATATTCAACGAGACGGTGCAGCATCGCAATTCCCGCTTTCACCGCATTATCCGCTTCCCCACTAAACAGCGCCATAATCGCATCGCCAATATATTTATCAATAAACCCCTTATTTTCATTAATGACGGGTTCCATGCGACTGAGATAAGAATTAATAAATTTGAAATTATTCTCCGGCGTCATAGTTTCCGAAAGCGTGGTGAAGTCGCGAATGTCGGAAAACAACACCGACATTTCTAACTGCACTTGGTCGCCCAATTCCACATCAATGATGCTTGATTTCTCTAAAAACTGGAGGAATTGATGGGGAACAAATCGCTCGTAAGCTTTGTTGAGTTGAGCCAGCCTGCTTTCATTTTCGCGTACTTCTGTATAAAGCTTAGAATTTTGAATCGAGATCGCCGCTTGTCCAGATAACACTTTTAATAGTTCCACTCTTTCAGGGGTAAAAGCTCCCGCTGTCAGATTATTTTCTAAGTAAACAATACTAATGATTTGAGATTGGTTAATCAGCGGCACACATAAAATTGATTTGGGCTGATGCTTTCGGATGTGGCGGTCGTTGGTAAATTGTCCCGATCGCGCAGCATCATCCAATACGACGCTTTCTTGAGTGCGACTCACATAATTGACAATTGCGGAGGAAAGTTCTGGACAGGTTTCAACCGGGATTGACTGCAACACGGTGACGAGTTCGTCATCGATTGTTCCTTCAGCTTCAATAAACAGTTGTCCCTGGCTTAACAAAATCAGATAACCCTTTTGCGCCCCTGCATTTTCCATCAAAATTTTCATCAAGCTAGACAGTAGCTTATCTAGCATAATTTCTCCAGAAATCGCCTGAGAAGCCTTCATGACTGCGGTGATATCTAGGTGATTCCCCGAACCCGTCGTTGTCATTGCTACGGTAGTTTGAGTGTTTTTCCTTCCCGGTTGAGTTACCGCGAATAATTGGGGATATCGCGTTTCTAAATCTGTTACCTTAGCAGTGGCTCCCCATTCAACATAACAATAATACGCCTCAAATATGTAGGCTTGAGCAACTTTTGTTTTACCCCATTCCCCGTAGAATTTGGCTGCTAGTTCGTTGGCCAGGGCTTCGTCATTAACATATTTGTTTTCTTTGGCTCCAGAAATTGCGCGATCGTACATTTCAATCGCCTCGGCTTTATTGCCCAACACCCGTTGCCGTTCTGCTTCCACTAAATACCATTTATGCAGATAATTCATGGGAGCATTTTGCGCCCACTGTTGCAGCGTGCTTTGATGGGTTTCCACTAAGGCAATAATTTCAGTTTGCTCAATTGCTGGCTGTGCGGGAAAAAGTGCCAAATGCGTCAGGGCTGCATAAAAATGAAAAATTGGAACAAATGCTGATCCAGATACTCCCATCAAATACTGTTTGACTTGGGTAATATGGTCTAGGGCGGCCGTGTAATTGCCATAGCAGTAAGCAAGCAGCAGTTTGAAGATGCAGGCACAAGCGATCGCCGTAAATTCATTATCCTGATAGTGCTTGGGAATCATCACCGTTTCATCGTAGGCAGAGCCTATTAACAAATCCGGCCGAGTATGGGTTTCCCTCAAGTTTTGGACCGTCTGCTGAATCATATCCAAATAAACCCGCGCAGAATATTGTTTCAACTGCGCCATAACAGCCCTATAACTTGCTATTTCTGGTTCCCAAGTGTCTAGTTCTACACCAGCGAATAAATGAGTATAAAAGCAAATATATATGTTGTAGCCAGCGTCTACAAAGTCGCCTGTTTCCATACCAAACCTATAGCCCTCTTTCAGCGTCGGTATCGTTGCCAAAAGAGATTCTTGGCGATGCTGAATCCAACCACCAAACAAAAGTAGAACTGTGGACTTGAATTCGGGTACATTCAACCGATCGAGCAATGAAAGTGCCAATTGCCCAAAGCCATAGCCAGTTTCCACCTCTTGTAAAAAGGCACAGAACACCATCCCGTGCATCGCATAACCCACAGTCGATGCGGGCGCATTCCCAAAGGAGAGCGATAAACTCACCATCGTGGAGCTCAGTAGGGGCAGCAAACCGGGCATTCCCTGGAAAATGGGTGGAAACAACATACCAGACAGTTGCATAGCTGCCTGAGTCGGTGGATTTGTCATCACAGGTAAGTCAACCAATTCCTCAATCTTTCTGCCACTTAGTTGGGCCGCAAGGGCTTGTAGCGCTTTGCCAATCTTGGCTTCATCAGGTTCGGCAGGGAGTTCAATCCCCAATTGTAAGAGTGCGTCTCTTGCTACTGCGATCGTTTCTAAAACCTTGCTCTGGGCTGTCTGAGCGGCAATTTTAATTTCGTAAATTTTAACTCGATCTAAAATTGTTTGGGCTTCTTGCAAAACCAGTGCTGCCATCTGTTCCATACCATCAAAGTCACCATTTAAATAGGCAATTTCAGCAGCAGCAACATAAAGATTTAGCGCCAATTCATATTGAGTTTCCCAGCATTGAGATGTCAGTAGCTCAATTCCTGTTTGTAGATAGATATTTGCGGCAGCGTAGGCGGTAGAATTTCTGGCCTTACGTCCAGCTTCTAAGTTGAGTTGGGCCAAGGCTGAGCGTTCACTTAATTGAGGGATTAACTCAATTCCTTGATTTAAATGCCCGACAATATCAAATATTTTTTCTTCTGTTTCTATCTCGGAAGAACTTTGTAGCAGTAACTGTCCGATTTTTAGATGAGTGGCTTGTTTTTGGTCGTCTGGGATTAGGGAATAAGCCGCTTGCTGGACGCGATCGTGCAGGAACTTATAAGTGGGATTAGCAACAGACTGATTCGGGGATTGAGCATCTGCTTGAATGAAGTTATAGCCTTCGGAAATCACTAAAATGAGTCCTTCTTGCAAGGCTTTCCACAGCGCTGATGCCGTTTCTTCTGGTAATTCTTCGCTGACTATTGCCAATGTCTCTAAATCAAACTGCGCCCCAATGCAAGCCGCCAACTTGAGAACATCCTGAGTTTCGGCAGGCAACTTCTGCAATTGCGCCGCCATAAACTCCACCACATCCGAGGCGTCGGCAAATTTAACTTGATTAATATCGCACTGCCATCCCCCTTTACTGGCCCCCTTACTCAGAGGCGATTGAGGGGGGTTAAAAATAATTTGACCATCTTCATGCAACGCCTTGAGGAATTGAGTCGAGAAAAACGGATTACCTTGGGTTTTTTGATAAACCAATTCTGTCAAAGGTTGAGCAAAAGATAAATCGCAAATCAGCGTATCTGCTACCAACTGATTGAGATCTGCTAAACTCAACGGTTGCAGGGTAATCGTATTCACCACTGCCCCAGACTTCACAATCTCATCCACAGTCAACATAAACGGATGAGCCGGTGATACCTCATTATCCCGATAAGCACCCAATACTAACAGATGCCCCGTATCTTCCATCAATAGTTGTAATAACTTCAAAGATGCTGAATCTGCCCACTGCAAATCGTCCAGAAACATCACCAAGGGATGTTCTGCTTGGGTAAATACTTGCACAAATTTCTGCATCAGCAGATTGAAGCGATTTTGTGCTGCACTCCCCGACAATTCTAGTGCAGGACTTTGAGGGCCAATGATGTGTTCTAATTCAGGAATTACGTCAATCAACACTTGCCCGCTCTCGCCTACTGCGGTGAGAATCAGGGTTTTCCATCTGTGTAACTGAGCGTCACTTTCTGATAACAATTGTCCCATCAGTTCCCGAAATGCTTGCACAAATGCACTGAAGGGGATATTGCGCTGGAATTGGTCGTATTTGCCTTTGATAAAATAGCCCCGCTGTCGGGCTATCGGCTTGTGGACTTCGTTCACGACTGCGGTTTTACCAATCCCGGAAAAGCCTGCTACTAACATCATTTCGGCGCTAGCATTACGAACTCTTTCAAAGGCCGCTAATAGATGATCAACTTCTGTTTCTCTGCCGTATAACTTTTCGGGAATCAGGAAATGGTCTGTAAGATCCAGGGTTCCCAAGTCAAATTCTTCTATGCTATCGGTTTCTTGTAATTGAACCAGACACATTTCTAAATCCTGTTTGAGTCCCAATGCAGTTTGATAGCGATTTTCCGCATTTTTTTCCATCAGCTTGCTGACAATTTGCGAGACAATTAGGGGAATTTCTGGCTTGATTTCGTGCGCGGGAACTGGTTGTCTGGCAATGTGGCAGTGAACTAGCTCTAAAGCGTCTTCTGTCTCAAAAGGCAGTTTTCCTGTCAGCAATTCGTAGAAGGTGACGCCGAGCGAGTAAAAGTCAGTGCGGTAATCGATAGAGCGATTCATCCTGCCAGTTTGTTCCGGGGAGATGTAAGCGAGGGTTCCTTCTAAAACGTTGGGATTTTTCAGGGTTGGCATTTCTCGCGTTAGCTGAGTGGAAATGCCAAAGTCGATAATTTTAAGCTGTCCCGTTTCCGGGTTGTAAACAATATTTGAGGGGTTAATATCTTTGTGGATGATTTTGGCCCTGTGAATTTGCCCTAAAGTTTCAGTGGCTGCGATCGCCAGGAGAAGAAACTCCTTGAGGCTAAACTTTCGCTGCTGCATCCATATTTTTAAGGATTCCCCGCCAAAGTCCTCCACAAAAATCACGAGGCTATTTTGGTATTTTTGCAAGTCATAAACTTGCACGACTCCCGCCTCTTTCAGCTCTCGGGTGATACGGTATTCGGTGCGGTAGCGTAGCAATTCTTGAGGTGTGGGGTAGCTTTCTTTGAGCAGTTTGAGGATGAGTGGTTGGTGATCCGCTTCCCGGATGGCGCGGTAAACCAGAGAGTTGGCACTTTCATAGAGAAGTGTCTGGACGGCAATGCCTGGAATGGAGAGCATATTTATTTTTTTAATAAAAATTAAAGCGAAGTCAAAACGCACCGGGTTCGTTGTGTCGAGAATAGCGCTTTAAAAAGGAACAAATTATGTTTTTATAACACACTCCTAGTTTTTCGGCAGCGAAGTGGCTTTCAGATGGTCTGGCAGAGTAAGGGTAAGGAGTTATGATGCGACGTATCTAAGCCTTGTTAATTCTCAACTCCATGAATTGTCCCCGTTTCGGTTCTCCAAACATCGTTAAAAATTGTCCCACCTCCCGCGCTAAGCAAAACTTTAAATGTATATAGTGTTATAGGCAGTTTCTTTAAAACCGCAAACATCAAAGGATTTGAGAGATCAGCTTTTATTAGAAAAAGTATCTTGAGTCGCGATTATCAAAGTCACGAGGGTGTCCCCCCGCTGGTTCCAATACTATTTGTTTTTCAACAATTAGCATCAGTCCCCCGGAAATTTCAAGTAAAGTCAAAAAAACCAGCCAAGCTAACGATCCAACATGATGAAATGTAGTCGTTTGTAGGCAATAAGGGGAACAAGCAGTGGAAAGACCTGCCAATTGATGCCTTAACCAAAGAAATTCTAGCGGTTTATAGCAATCCTACATGAGTCGTAAATTTTTTACCCCACCCCACCCAGCCCTCCCCTTACTAAGGGGAGGGAGGAAGAAATTCACCAATGATTTAGGGTGGCTATATATAGGAAGTCTAGTTGAAAGGGGTGCTAAAGGTTTGTCGGATTCCCTCCCAGTAGTTGACAGACAATGTGCCGTCTATTATACAGATTTTTGAGTCGCATATAAAAAAGTTTTGCCTCGCCAGCGACACAAATCTGTCGGGAAAGATACGGGCAAAACTTCTGATCTCTAAAGATGCAAGAACTCCCTGATGTACAGGATATCTCGCTATTTTTGTAAGAAAGAGTGTTTCCTAATCTAAAAAGCTCTCCAATCGTGTGGGAGCCTTGTGGTATTTTATTCATCATTACAACGCTTCTTTATCCCTAAAAGGATTAAGAATTTTTCGTTGCTATGCAGGACTACCAGACTTTGTTCTCATGATTTTGGACAGTCATTTATCTACTTCTGCTTACCCTTCCCCGCTACAAACTCCCGCAGCCGCAACAAACTAGCCGTTTGTCCCAAATTCAGCGGCAGCAGCGACACTCCCTCCAACCGAGACTGCACCCAACCATCGCCCCAATACCACTCGTGAAATCCGTCAATTCCTTGACTCAATAACAGCCGCAGACAATTGTGCTCAACAATATCAACGTGATGCTGAACTGCCACGGGGCCCAGCCAACTTGTAAAGGTCAAACCTTGAGCAAATTCTTCCGGCAAACCGCTAGACAACTGCTGCGGCCACAGCCACTGCTGCAATTGACTCGGACGCAACAAGCTGTCTCTAATCGCTGTTTCGGAAGCTTCAAGCTCAATCCGCAGGTTGCTTTGTTGAAAATTACCGAGCATAAGAATTTTAGATATAAGTGCAAGTAACTTTAATGTAACTTATTGGACTGGTTCTAACCTCTTAGGGGCGGGCAAGAAGCCCACCCCACAAGCAGAAAATTCATCTGTTGTGGAACAGGCCCGAAAGCTTGTTCAGCCTAGAAACCCACCCCACAAGCAGAAAATTCATCTGTTGTGGAACAGGCCCGAAAGCTTGTTCAGCCTAGAAGCCCACCCCACAAGCAGAAAATTCATCTGTTGTGGAACAGGCCCGAAAGCTTGTTCTTAGAAGTTCGATCGCACACCAGGGCACATCAGGGCACATTAACGCACATCCGCCTTCATCTGCCGTTAAAGATTTAAGATCTTCGATCGCACCTACTGCCCCAGACCCGATTTTCGTATCGAACTGTTAAGCTCTGTTTCATTTCATTGAAATCTCCCCTGCTTCACGCCACCGCATCCAAAGTCCGTGATACCATCACACCTGAGTAATGCCTATAGAAAAAAACTGGAGAGAAAAGCTTTGACACTAAGGGTTGCAGTAGTAGGTTCAGGCCCTGCGGGTTCTTCCGCCGCCGAAACATTGGTAAAAGCAGGCATCGAAACATACCTATTCGAGCGTAAATTA
The DNA here is from genome assembly GCF_036701145.1 of Microcoleus sp. Pol17C6. Taxonomy (NCBI): domain Bacteria; kingdom Bacillati; phylum Cyanobacteriota; class Cyanophyceae; order Oscillatoriales; family Microcoleaceae; genus Microcoleus; species Microcoleus sp. Pol17C6. The sequence goes on along the minus strand of NZ_JAUBQH010000005.1, from coordinate 176,517 downwards.
GACAACGCCAAACCCTGCGGTGGGGCGATTCCCCTGTGCATGGTCAGCGAATTTGACTTGCCGCAAAGTATTATTGACCGCCAAGTCAGAAAAATGAAAATGATCTCCCCCTCCAACGTCGAGGTGGACATCAATATTGAAAACGCACATGAATACATCGGTATGTGCCGCCGCGAAGTGCTCGATGGCTTCATGCGCGATCGCGCGGCGTCCTTGGGTGCAAAACTGATTAACGGCACCGTTCACAAGTTAGAAATTCCCGGCAACAATACAGACCCCTATACTCTCCACTATGCCGACCACTCCGACGGCAGCGCAATGGGAATTCAGAAAACTCTGAAGGTGGATTTAGTAATCGGGGCTGACGGCGCTAACTCCCGCGTAGCAAAGGCGATCGACGCTGGTGATTACAACTATGCGATCGCCTTCCAAGAGCGCATCCGCCTGCCAGAAGATAAAATGGCTTACTACGAAGACTTAGCCGAAATGTACGTCGGCGACGACGTATCTACCGACTTCTACGCTTGGGTGTTCCCCAAATACGACCACGTAGCCGTCGGTACCGGCACGATGAAAGTAAATCAAGCCAGCATCAAAAAGCTGCAAGCAGGAGTCCGCGCCCGCGCTGCCAAAAAACTGATGGGCGGTGAGATTATCAAAGTGGAAGCTCACCCCATCCCGGAACATCCGCGTCCCCGCCGGGTTGTCGGCCGAGTTGCTCTCGTAGGCGATGCAGCAGGTTACGTTACCAAGTCTTCCGGCGAAGGTATCTATTTTGCCGCCAAGTCTGGCCGGATGTGCGCCGAAACTATTGTGGAGATTTCCAATAAAGGCGCGCGCATTCCGACTGAAGAGGAAATTAAGATTTACCTGAAGCGGTGGGATAAAGCCTACGGCATTACTTACAAAGTTCTGGACATTTTGCAGCGCGTGTTTTACCGTTCCGACGCTACTCGCGAAGCTTTTGTGGAAATGTGTGCCGATCGCGATGTGCAGAAACTCACATTCGATAGCTACTTGTATAAGACAGTAGTACCGGCCAATCCTTTCATCCAGATGAAGATTACTGCCAAAACCATTGGTAGCTTGTTGCGCGGCAATGCTTTAGCGCCTTAATTCCTTACGGGTAAGCGCACTTTGTATAAAAAAAGCGGGCAGTCACAAAACTGCTCGCTTTTTTTTTGATCTAAGATAACGAACCGCGAAGGCGCAAAGGGCGCGAAGGAAGAGGAAGAAGAAGAAGAATTGTTAGTTCAAGTTCAACTGCACTAAGGTATCGGGGGCGAGGAAGTGGGAAATGTGATAAGCTCGCTCTTCTGTTTTTAGCAGGATTTTTTCGTAGAGGTAGCGGGTAGCTCGATCGCCCAAACTTTCTGCTTGTCCTGCTTGACGCCGCAGCAAACCGAGGATAGCTTGCTCCGCAATTAAATCGTGCTCTAGCATTTGGCGGCAGGAATACACGCCGTCTGCTTCCGGCTCAAAACAGCACAGCTCGGCTAACTTGCTAAAGCTAGCTGCCGGTATGCCGCCCAACCCGTTTAACCGTTCGCCCAACTCGTGGACGCTATCTTGAGCTTCTCCGTAGCTTTCTTCAAAGAATTTGTGCAAGGAGTAAAATTCTGCCCCTTCCACCACAAAATGATGTTTTTGATATTGCAGGTATAGAGCCTGAAAACTGGCCAGCAGCGCGTTCATCCCTTCACAAATCGGTGCTGTGACTGAATGTTCCAGTAGAACTGGGTTTTCGGCTATGTGCCCAAACGGTCTCAATGCACTCTGAGTCTCAGCCATGTGTGTTCTCCTCTCAATAGGCAGTTTTGTTGCCAATAGAGTCAGTCTAGCACCGTAAATTTACCAGTCAAGCAGCGTCTGCCTCGATAGTAGAAGATTTTATAGAGTAGGAAATTTTTTTTGTAAACCTATTGAGAATTATTAGCAGTTGGGTTATGCTTGAACAAGATCCTCGTTCTGAACGCTTCCTGAAAGTGGGGCGAACCTTCTGAAGGCAGAAAGCAGAGGACAAAAGGCAGAATTTTTCAGGAAGGGCTTTCGATCATCTTTGATGTTCTGCTGAAATCTGGCTTTTAACTTCTACCCGCTACCATTCAGGGTAAAAATTAATGCAAATTATTACTGTTGTTAAAAAATGAATCCAGCAGATCCAGAATTAGAAGTTTGTGACATTGTGCAAGTAAGTTGGCTAGATAGGTGGCAAGTTTACAAACGCTTGCAAGAACTAGAAATTCCCTGCTGGTGTGCGGTTGACCAACCTTTGCGGGCAAAAGTCAATACTGTTAAACAAGCGGCTCAGTTAATGAGCGTGTTGAGGCAAGTCAGTGCCCCTCGGGGCGAACTGGTGCAGTGGCTGGAATACTGCTGGCAAAGGGGCTAAAGGTAGAACGAAGTTCGGCAACGAGCAATGTACAAGATGTAACGGATGTAACGGATTTAAAGGAGTCATAACAATGTATAAATCTGGCAAGCAAGTTTCCGAATTCAGTTTAGAGGGAGAAATCCTCGGCCTAATTATTGAAGATGGCTGCAAACTTAAATATTTGCGAATTAGCAATGCTCGGGGAGTAGAATATCTTGTTAAACTGTCCAAGGAATTGCGGTCATTTCTGTTACCTGTTTTGACGCCCGGTTTGAAAGTTGAAGTTGTAGGTGAGAAAGAAATCAACTTGAAAAACGGTAAAATAAAACTTAAAGCTCGCAGCCTCAAGCTGGCTCAGGGTAACAACGATCGATCGCACGAACACCTTGACTCCACCAATGGGCCTGTTGCGGTATTGACATCCGACGATCGCGCGATCGGCAAAAGCGAAGTCAGCTCTCCCACTGCGGCTCAAACGGTAAAAGCTCCGGCAAAAACCCAAACCAAAATATTAGTATGTCAAAAATCAGACTGCCTGAAGCGGGGTGCTGGAGGAGTCTGTAAAGCTTTAGAAAATGCTTTGAATGCGCGCGGTTTAGAAGACAAAGTGACAGTACAGGGAACCGGATGTCTCAAACAGTGTAAAGCGGGCCCAAATATAGTTGTGATGCCGGACAAAACTCGCTACAGCCGCATTGCACCGGCAGAAGTTCCAGCAATCATTGACAAACATTGTGCAGTTGTTAAAGCTTAGGCGATCGCCCGGATACCGCAACAGTGCGTTAGAGATCGGGAAAAATTATTTTAATAGGACTCTGGACGAAAAACTCACGTCTGTAGGGTGCTCATAGGCGCATCTTACGCCTGAATTCGAGTTCGGGTTGTAGTTCGATCGCGCCACTCGATTCAGAGGCGATTGTCCGAAAAAACAGAAAAAATGACAACAACTATCACTGAGGGGCTTCCTTCGGGAGAATATCTAAGGATAGACTGTATCTGAGACCCTGTGAGTATTGGGATAAAAAGCCATGTCAGAAGCTGATCTTCGAGCCCATCAGCACCAACCGTACCCTGCTGTTCCATCCGATACCGAACCATTGCAGTCAGATTTTGCTGCTGCTGGGGGTTTTGAGCCGATCGCCCCCGATGCGACAGACCCTCCCGCAACGGTTCCCCAACAGCCAGAAGAAGACTGGCAAACAGTAGATTTTCCCAACGCCATCAGCGTAGATGCAATTCCCACAACACCTGAAACAAAAAATTCGCCATCTCCGACACAGCCGACTGAGGCGGGCTCGCCCCCGATTTCAGAGAATCTAAAAAATATGCTTGGGAATGCCGAACAGGCCAAGGGCAAAGGATCAACCCCAGTCACCCTCATGCAAGCGCTGCACGAATGCAACCGCGACCTTTTGCAGCGCATCGCCCAGCTAGAAACAGCTCTTGAAGAGTCCCAAAAAACCTTGCAGAATCGCGAAGCTTTGCTAGAACAGCGGACTGCAGAACTCGAAAATACTCAAGAACAATTGACGCGGCTGTTTGGCAAAGTGGAAGTTTCCCATCAAACCCTCCAAAGTCAAGAAATTTTAGTCGAAAATTTAAGAAGTCAGTTGGCAACCAGCCAAGTCAGGCTAGCGACTGTTGAGCGAGAATGTGCGTCTACTGTGCAGCGCTACAACGAACAGTTACAGCAGTTAGTAGCCACAGAAAATATTTGCAGGGAATTGCGAGCCCGCTTGCACCGCCAGCAGCGCCACACTCTGCAATTCAAAGCTGCCTTGGAAAGAAGTTTGGACAGGCCGCAGGTAAAGTCGCCGAGGACCGAGCCGCCTGACAATAATCTGGACACCGCCAGCGCACAATTAGAATCTTTGCTCGCGGCGGTCAAAAGCTCTCAGATGCCGGTGCCACCAGCCTTCAACGCTTCCCCTGTCCAACCTTGGTCGGAACCAGAAGAGCTTCCAGAGGTAGCCGCTGCTGTTGAGGCGATCGAGCCTGAATCCCCACCCAATTTGGAACTCAACAAATTAGCCGAAGTATCCGGCATTCAATTGCAGAAGAGCGAAACCTACCAACCTGATGAGCCGGCAACAGACTCGGCCGAACCGGTTGCGGAACCTGAACTGCCAATGGCTGAGCCTGAACCCGAAACTGCTACCAAAGTGGACGCCCAAGATTTGGCCAGGGCTTTTCAAATTTTGAACTCTGTTGAAACCTTTGGCATTCAAGAAGTGCGATCGAGTGTGGCAAAACCTACAGCAGTCGCCCAACCAGACTGGCTGAGCTTGATTGCCAGTCCGCTGCGGGCTTCTAAAAAACGTCGATCGCTAGCTGAAATTGAATTGCCGAGTTTTCGATAGCGAACTGAAGTTGCTGGTTTTGAGTCAACACTCAAAACTCAACACTCTTTTCTCCCCTTTCCCATGCCGTAGGTGAGAGCATAGCTAGTAGCCAACAGCCACAGCCAAACAGCCGGATACCTGGGCTCCAACCAAGGCTGTACCCTGCGGGCGAAGCTGGGAAGCCATCCGAACAGCAAACTGGCCAAAGCCAGCAGAGTAAAATTCAAGTAACTTCCCAGCCAGCGCCAAATATCCCCCAAGGTAACAAAATCTAAAATCCACAAGAGGAGAGAAGGATTTTTTCCGGCTGCTTCGATCGCCAGTCGATTGAAAGTTAGCCAGTCGATTCTGTCTTTAATAAAAGTTTCGGCTACGGTGAGTTTTTGTGCTGCCAAAATACCGAAAAAGGTATTGAGAATTGAATTAATTCTTTGAGGTGGCAAACTGCTGCCGGTAGGAACCATCATACCTTTAGAAAACAGCCAAGTTACGGAAACATTGCTCTGGTAGGCGCGAATTTGGTTTAAGTGATTTGCCGTCAACAAATTGTGCTTTAAAGCTGTATCCAAAAGGTCTGTTAAGCGGAAAAGATTGCGGACAAGAGAGCCGAAGCCTGTGAAAACGAGGGGAGATTGCAAGGATGCTGCGTCGCCGATCGAGACTAGGCGATCGATCGCCACGGAGCGATCGCTGCTGTTGCTGCTAAAATGCCCCGGAATATAACCAAAGGTCGGTTTTTTCCACACCAATTTATCAACATCGCAGCGGCGGTATTCCGGCAAAATTGCGAAAAAATCCTCGTACATTTCCAGCAAAGAACCGGGATTCTCGGGATGTACTTGGTGGTAGTGAAATAGATAAACTGTCAGTTCTGTGCCTGCGCCGGGAAACAACTCCCAGATGAGCTGGCGCCCGCGGGAAATGTCCCCGTGAGTGTAGAGTACATCCCCGTACTCGGAATCCCAGACTCCCGGCTCAAATCCTGCGTCGATGACTGCTCCCACTGTCGGACAAACGCTGTCAAAAGTCCGCCCTTCGTTCAATTGCCAAGCGATGGGAGAAGCCGAGCCCATTGCATCCACCAGCAGCCGTCCTAATGCAGTGCGATCGGCTTTTGTCGGCAAGTGGCGGCCTTGGACTACTACTTTTTCTGCTTCAACATCGGCTCTGAGAAAGTCAGTTTCGTCCCAGATTTCCCCACCAGCTTCTGTTAGCTTAACTCCCGCTAAATTCAGCAATTTTTCGCCGTCCAAAGCTACATTGAGTACCTTTGGTGTGTGCAGAACTGGCGCTTTCGCAACGGGAGGATTGTTAGCATCAAAAAACTTGTTGTAGCCATCTTTGTATTCTCTGGCAATCAAAGTTTCTATTTCTGCAGCAGTAAATAAACCCAAATCAATTAAGCTTTGAATTTCGTCCCGCGAAATATTCCACTCGCGATTCATTCGCCCGAAAGGCATTCGTTCAACTAGCAGCACCCGGTAGCCCAATCTCGCCATGACTGCGGCGTGAATCACTCCCAAGGCCCCGCCAATATAAATTAAGTCGTAAACAGTATCCCCAACATCCGACACCGAAACTGTACTTTTTACCTTCTTCTTAACATCCGTTACATCCGTTAAATCCGTTACAGAATCCGTTGCCGAACCCTCTTCCTTCAAAAACACTACTTGTTTTGGCTTTTGAGGATTGCGAGTGCTTTCGCGCCAACGTTGCTCCCACCAGTAGACGCGCTTGAGGTCGTATTCGCCTTGAGGCATTTTTTGGAAGTATTTAACGGTCAGGGGGTAATAGGGGGCAAGAGCCTCAAAAATTGACTGTTTGGAGAGGTCTATGACAGGAGGTTCCGGGTAGCGATCGGGAAACTTGTTTCTCACAGCAAGATTCAGATTTTCCAGGAACTTTTTTTCTCCCGCAGGCGCCTCTTCTAGACGAAAGACTTTTAAATAAGTGGTGCGCTGCAGTGACCAGACAAAGGTGGAAAGTTCTGTCGATCGCCAATTTTGGTTTCCTGAATTGGTGTCAGCCAAGGCGGGTTTTGGATTGGTCTTTTGAGTTCCAGACTTGAGAACCTCGGCTGCTGTTGCGGGTGAAAGCAGGCGAAAGCCGTCAGCAGTAATAATTTTTTCTCCGATTTCGGGATCGAATTCGTGCTGCAACCAAGTGCAGACGGCTGCTGTATCCGGTGTCGGGACTTCTAGATAAAGAATTTCTTGCATGATTAGGGTGTCAATTCTGAATAAATTAATAAAGATGGGGGAGTTGACAAGGGAGCAAAGTAGGCTATACTCCCGAATACTTATTTAGTTTTAAATAAGTTTACAATGTTCTCAGATTTTTAGGTTTTCGATCGCTCTTGCTCTCGGTGGGGGCGCAACGGCTGAATATCTACTCCTTTCGGTATGCACTCTTATGAATTATCCCATTCCTACGAATCCTCAAGAAATGATTGCTTTGCGACAGCAGCCGCTGAATGAAGAATTGGTGGCGTCGGCGATCGCGGGTGTGATTCAAATAGCTCGATCGCGATCTCAGTCTTTGGATGAGTTAAAGGCTGAGGTACTCGCCGACGACAATCTGCTCGATTTTGCTCAGAGGCTATGGCTGAGCGACATTGTGGCTCAAGCTTGGAACAATTTGCCTTAGACTAGACTGCGGCTAAAAGATCTATAGCCTTTCTCAAAAAGATGAGGTACCATAACAGCAGTGTGTAAACCAGTTAAAAATATTTGACGATGTAACTTGCCCGAAGGCAAACTAAGAGTGCTTTTCCTAATTCTTGATAATTAGTAGTCTTGATAGAACGGAGAATGATTTTAAGTTTTGACCACAGATTTTCAATTGGTGAAAAATCAGGTGAATAAGGTGATAAGTATATTAAGTTTACCCTTTTTTTTCAATCGCTTTTTTCACTTCTTCTCCCAAGTGAATGGGACAATTATCCATCACTACACAAACCGCTTTCCCTAGTTTTGGCACAATTTTTCTGACAATAAAAGATTCAAATGTAATTGCATCAGTTCCGCCTATTAGATTAACCGATGTCAAAATCTCATTAACTGACACTGGGGGGGTAACAACCAGCCTGAAACCCATACCTTTGTAAGGATTGAGCCAATCCGGTGCTCAAAAAAGATAGGAAGTATAATTGTTACACGCTTGCCTATCTCAAAAATAATGATACCAACATTCTACCTCATTCATTTAAAAAAACAACTAAGTTCAGCTCAATTTAAACTGATTGAAATCTTGCTACCCTTGATACAATCTGAAAAACAAGTGAGATTAGAACGGCTCTCCCGGGTATTTCCCTATCCAATTACAACAGAAAGTCGGCGTAGAAAACTACAAAGGTTTCTCGATTTGCCTCACTTAACTATCTCACTAATTTGGTTCCCATTAATTACTTATTGGTTGATTACTTATTGCCGTGTTGGTCAAACTTTATCAAGATCAATCGACCGCAGTCAATGGGGGCGCATTAATCTCTTTATGGTTAGCCTGATATGGGAGCGAAGAGCAATTCCATTATACTGGTCACTGTTTCCCAAATTGGGAAACAGTAGCTTCGAGTCACAGACTACCAATTTACAGCAAGTTTTACCATTATTTTCAGAATATAAAGTCATCGTTTTAGGAGACCGTGAATTTTGTTCTGTCGATTTGGAAAACTGGCTGAGGTAAAAGGGTGTATCTTTTTGTTTAAGACTGAAAAAGAATCATTGTGTCGAAACGGAACATTTAGTTTGGCAACGGTTAGATGAATTAGGAATAGTACCAGGCACCTCTTTATATTTTCAAGGTAAAATAGTGAGAAAAACTCAGCCTGCTACTGGATTTGAGCTTGCTTGTAAGTGGAAAAGAAACTACGGGGGATGGAAGGTCGATGAAGCAGGGTTTATTCTCACAGATTTAGGGTCATTGCCGGCAGCTATCGATGCTTACAAGCAACGGATGGGCATTGAAGAAATGTTTCGAGATTGTAAAACAGGAGACTACGATCTTGAAGGAACTAGCTTAAAAGGAGACCGACTTATCAACATGATTTTACTCATGACACTCGCCTACAGTTCGGGAATATTTCAAGGCACTGAAATGAGGAAAAAGCAGGTGCAAAAATATGTATATCGTCGCAAAGAACCTAATAAAAGATATCGAAGACGGAGTACATTTGGTGTTGGTTTAGATGGAGAAAAGTGGGTCAATTATCTAGAAAAATATTCTGACGAGGTAGAACAGTTAATGAAGTTAACTCCAAATAAACGGCGCTTTTATCAACAAGGTAGGCGAGCCGCAACCCTTATACAGTCTATCTCGTAGACGTTTTGTCACCCCCCCAGCGCCAATACTAACCTTCTGTTGCGACTATTTTCGGAACTAATTAAATTGGGTAAACCAGTATTTTTCACGCTACCCAACACTGCTGCTACCTGGCCGTGGGGGCGCGAGGGAGTGATTTTAAAAGAGTCAGGCAAAGTGGCGATCGTTACGCTACCTTTTAACAAAGCTTGCAGTCCATCTATCGCATGGTCGGGCAATTTAGACAAGTTTGCCAGAGTGCGTTTCCGTACTTTTGAACCTTCGCGATAGGACTCGCGAAGTAATACGGCAGGGGGAGAGTTTCTGTTTGGAACACGTTTGATATATATGACTACAATTAGGCCACGTATCTGCCGAGATAAATCGGAATAAATCCTTAAAATACATGGGTACGCCCTCAAGGGGCAAAAAGGCAATTGTTCCTTGTAGTGCAAAGGTTTGAGAGATTTGAACATCCCCTCTACGGGGGGAACTTCAGATTAAAAAGTTTTCACAATTGAACGGTTTCTCCCCTGCTCTTTAGCTTCGTATAATCCTTTATCAGCCGCAGCAACCAAGATTGAGGGGTCAGAGGTGTCCTGGGGAACTACACTGAAAACGCCCAGACTCAAGGTGACGTATTGATTAACAGCAGATTGAGCGTGGGCAATTTTAAGATTTAGCACTTCATGCCGTATCGCCTCAGCGACTTTTAGCGATCCTTCAGCTTTTGTATTAGGTAGAATTACAGCGAATTCTTCACCTCCGTAACGAGCCAATATATCTGCCGGACGCTTAATAGCACGACTAATCGCTTGAGCCACTTGCTGTAGACAGAAATCCCCGGCTAAATGACCATAAGTATCATTGTATTTTTTGAAATAATCAATGTCACCTAAAATCAAAGATAAGGGTAATTGCTCTCGTGCCATCCGTTGCCACTCTCTATTGAGAGATTCATTGAACTGACGACGATTAGCGACTCCTGTTAAGCTATCTAAAGAGGCGAGACGCTGTAGCTCGATATTAGCTTCAACCAAAGCAGATTCAGCTTGTTTACGATTCTTGATTTCCTGTTCAAGCAAGGCATTTTTCTCGGCGATTTTCTGTGCTTGCTTCTGAAGTTCGAGATACAGATTGCGGATAATTAGTTGGTTTTTAATGCGAGCTAAAACTTCGGCTGACTGAAATGGTTTAGTAATGTAATCTACCCCTCCAGCATCAAAGGCTTTTACTTTATCAAATACATCATCGAGAGCGCTGATAAAAATTACTGGAATCTCCGCTGTTTGTGGATGAGCTTTGAGCAACGAGGAAACTTCATAGCCATCCATTTCTGGCATCAAGATGTCAAGTAAAATCAGAGCGGGGGGAGAATTTTGGGCAACTTTTAAAGCCAGTTGACCGTTAATTGCCTTCCGGACTTGATATCCAGACCCGGTAAGGATAGCGGACAAAACTCGGAGGTTGTCTGGATGATCGTCAACGATGAGAATGTACCCAAAGGAAGCGGGTACTTGATGGTTATTCATTAAGATGCTCGGATTAAATCAAAGAGTATATCTAAGCGAAAGTTATTAATCAAATCTGTCAGGGTGTGTGCTAAACTTGCCTCGCTTTCGGGAATTTGGTCGATTAGCTGCAAAATTACCTCGTCGTTAGCACAAAGCACCTCGTGTCGGAACTGTGCTATCCACTCAGAAGGCATGACGTTTAGATCCTCTAGTGTTAAGTTTCTCGGTGTTGCTAGCTCAGGTGAGCTATCCGACAAATCCTCTTGATAAATATAACGGACTCCTAAGTGTTGAGCCATCTTGTCAAATAGCACCGACTCTAGAAAAGGCTTATGTATAAAGTCATCGCAGCCTGTTGTCATAATCTTGGCTCGATCTTCGTCAAAAGCACTAGCAGTTAAAGCAATAATTTTTGTTGCGTTGGTAGATGATGAGTTGGCAGGTAAGTTGTGATTCTCTCCAGCTACTGCACTTTGCTGTTCCAAAGCTTTTATTTCTCTAGTTGCTTCGTAGCCGTCCATGACGGGCATTCGCATATCCATCCAGATAAGGTGTGGTTTCCAAGTTGACCACAAAGCGATCGCTTCTTGACCGTTAACTGCTTCTCGCACTTCAAATCCTAACGGTTCGAGTATTCTTAAGAGCAACTGACGGTTCTCTTCGACATCCTCAACAACTAGAATGCGGTACACAGGTTGATTTGGCTCTAATCCAATAACTTCCTGGGTAATCGATAAACTCTTCTCATCAGATTCATCAACCTCGCTCGCGAGGATATCGAATGTGAAAATTGTTCCCTGACCGAGTTGGCTGCTGACTGCAATCTGTCCTCCCATCATCTCTACGAATTGTTGGCTGATAGGTAAGCCCAGCCCCGTTCCTTGCATCGATTTGCGGCCTGTTTCTGTTTGTACGAAGGGGTCGAATAAAGTTTTAATTTCATCGGGAGCAATGCCGGGACCAGTGTCTTCAATTTCAAACAGCAAATAAGTTTTGGAGCCAAGGTTTTGGAGGTCAGGTTTTTCTGATAGCCGACCCTTTTTCACTCGCAAGGCGATGTGACCGGAAGCAGTAAATTTAAGTGAATTTCCTAGCAAATTAATTAAAACTTGACGCAATTTATTCTCGTCAGTTTTTACGTATTGGGGAACATTTAATGCCCGTTCAAAGGTTAGCTGCAAGCCTTTTGAAATCGCTTTGAGTTTGAACATTTGTTCTATATCTTTCAGTAGCTGATACAGGTCAAAGCGACTTTCATTGAGCGTAGTTTGGCCTGCTTCAATTTTGGACAATGATAAAATATCGTTGATTAAATTAAGCAAATGTTCGCCACTACGGTTGATGATTTTTAGCTGTTCTTTTTGCTCAGAGGTAACGGAACTACCGCGAACCATCACCTGGCTAAAACCGAGAATGGCGTTGAGAGGAGTACGCAGTTCATGGCTCATGTTAGACAGGAAGCGGCTCTTAGCGATGGAAGCAGCTTGGGCGGCTTGGAGTGCTTTTTGCAAAGCTGCTTCTGCCTTTCTGCGTTCGCGAAGGGCTGCTTGCTGTTCGCTCACGTCTATGGCGTGACCTACGGCTCTAATTGCTCGTCCGTTGGTATCTCGCGAGATCGTGCCGTAATCTGACACGTAAACGTAGTGACCGTCTTGATGGCGAAGTCGGTATTCCAAAACGAAATAATTTTGAGTTTCATTGGCCAAGGCTTCGGATAGCTGCGGGGAAATTTTGGGGAAATCTTCTGGATGGACGTGTTCGTTCCACCACTCAACGTTCGCGTCGGCTTCTTCGGGGCGGTACCCAACAAGTTCAAATAGTCCCTGTGTCCGCAAAACGCTATTCTGATTGAAATCCCAGTCGTAGATAAATCCTTTTACTGCCGATGTTGCTAGCTGAAAACGCTCGTTGCTTTCTTGCAGCGCTTGCTCTATTTGCTTGCGATCGCTAATATCGAAGGCTAAACCCTGAAGCACTTGAGTCTGTCCGTCGGCGCTAAGAACGAGATTCGCTCGATCTCTGACCCAAACTGTTTTGCCATTACGAGTTACCATACGATATTCGACGCTCAATGGCTCTCCCGTAGAGATCGTGGTGCTTACGGCTTGCCAAACACGATCGCGATCTTCTGGATGGACGTAATCAGCCCAACTATTAAAAAAGCCAGCAGACCATTCTTCAGGAGGAACTTCCAGCAATTGTTGCAGTTGCGGGCTGATATAAGCTTCCTCAGTAGTTGCCTTGATAGGAGAAATATAAACGACTCCGGGAATTTGTTCGATTAAGGTGCGATATTTATACTCTGCCTGTTTGAGCTTTTCTTCTGCCAGTTTGCGCTCGGTAATATCTAAGATCACCCCATGCCAAACTTTAGAACCATCTTCGCGGCATTCGAGTTGGGCTTGGACGCGCAGCCATCTTTGTTTTCCAGAAGGAGTAATATTGCGCCATTCAGCGGTGAGATGTTCCAAGTTTTGAAGGGAACGAGTAATTGCCTCATCAAAACTGGGTCGGTCGTCGGGAGAAATTTGGTTTTCGAGGAAATTTCGATCTTTTAGGATCTGCTCCGGCTCGACTTCAAATAAATCTCGACAACCGGGACTGACATATTCAAACTGGGCCGAACCATCGGGGTAGTATCCAAAGGAATAAAGGGTTCCCGGAATGCTAGCCGTCAGGTGTTTGAGCCGACCTTCGCTGAGGCGCAGTGCTTCTTCTGCGCGTTTGCGATCGGTAATATCTTCAACAACGTAGGACAATCTCGGACGACCGTTGGGGCCAATTCCAATCGGGCAAACGCTGGCAGAGAGCCATTTTAGTTCGGTTGGAGTTTCGTGAGGATATTCAAAGCGCACAACAGCTTGAGCGTGTAAAGCTTCTTGGTAGCGCTCCATCCACTGCTGTATGTGTTCTGGTAACACTCCCATCTCGCTTGCGAAGCGATTTTTCGTCTGTTCTGGAGTCTTACCGAAGAACCGCGCTGCTAATAAGTTATCGGAAAGATGCCGAATGTCGTTATCATACAGCTCAACAATCCCCATCATCATCGAGCCACTGTCGAAGAAACTGCGAAGGGTTGATTCGCTCTGTCGCAGTGCTTCTTCTGCCTGTTTGCGATCGCTAATATCTTCGATAATGTACGACAATCTCGGACGACCCTCAGAGCCAATGGAAATCGGGCAAACGCTGGCAGAGAGCCACTTTTCTCCTTTATGAGTTTCGCGAGCGTATTCAAATCTGACTGGAGCTTGAATTTTTACAGCTTCCCAGTAGTTATCGAGCCAAAGTTGTAGGAGCGATCGCGATACTCCCGTTCGGCTAATGAATTGATTCTGCAACGCTTCTGGGGTGGTGGTGAATAACTGTGCTGTTGCTAAGTTAGCAGACAGATGCAAAATGTCATCTTCATACAGCTCTACAATCCCCATCATCATGACGCTGCTGTTGAAGAAAGCTCGCAGAGTAGACTCGCTCTGCTGCAACGCCGTTTCCATTTGTTTTAGTTCGGTGAGGTTACGCAAACTCACCACTAAACCTGAAATCGTGCCATCTGCCTCTAAATAAGGAGCGTAGGTAGCGCTGAGAAATTTCTCTTCAGCGTTTGGATATTTAAACCATAGTTCGTATTGAATGGTTTCCCCATTTAAGCATCGGTCGCCTCTTGGTTTGATGTAAGTTTCAAACAGCTCTTTACCCAAAACTTCACTAATAGTACGTCCGAGTATTTCTTCTTGAGAGCGGTGATGCCAATTCAGATATGCTTGGTTAACAATTTGATAGGTGTAGTTGCGATCGATTAAACAAATTGCATCAGTAGTAGTGGCAACAATCTTTTCGTATCGTCGCAGGTTTTCTTCAGCAATTTTGCGATCGGTAATATCTCGTCCGACCCCTTGAAACTCCAGCATCTGACCATCTGTGCCGAAAATTCCTCGGTTAACCCACTGCGTCCAACGCACCTCCTGTCCTTTGGCAATCACCCGATTTTCGATAATTACAAGTGGATTATCTACGGTAAGAGTTTTAACCAATCTGGCAACGAGTTCCCGGTCTTCCTCAAATACGGTAGGTTCGTAGCGGTGACCGACGAGTTCTTCCCGCGTTTTTCCATAAAATCGACAGAAAGCTTCGTTGACAAAGGTTAAGGTTCCATCAGGCAACGAGCGACCGATCAGTTCCGTTTGATCTTCAAGAATCGCGAGATAACGCGCTTCGCTTTGTCGTAGTGCCTCTTCTGCCTGTTTGCGAGCAGTAATATCAGCGAACGAGCAAACAACTGCGTAGGGGAGGGGTTCGCCTGCGCGAATTAGAGGTCGGGAATTAATGGAAATCCAGGTAAAACTACCATCTGACTTGTGGACTCCCATCACCACGTTAGAGCAAGCTTTGCCCGTTTGCAGCGTCACCATTGCCGGGTGTTCCTCTCCTGGGAAGGGGGAACCGTCTTCGCGAACCGCTCGCCAAGCCGGATCGAGGGAAGTTCGTCCCATCATTTGCTTGCGAGACAAACCGAGAATTCGTTTGGCACTGCTATTACAAGTACGAATTGTCCCGTCAGTATCCTGCAAGACAATACCCTCTGCCATCGCTGCTATGACAGTACGATACCGTTCTTCACTTTCTTGCAGCGCAGCTTGCGTTCGCGCAGCGTGGCTTGCCGTTCGCTTGCGTTCGGTGATGTCGCGCACCAGACATACAACCTCATCAGCACTGCTTTTTACGATGCGCGTCTCGTAACTGTGGACACCATCAGGGGTTTCGAGGTCGTGTTCGTAAAGTTCTAGCGTTCCGGTTTCTGCTACTACCTGAAAACGGTCGAGAAAGTCGGTTTTAATTTGTTCGGGAAGGCAGGTGTCTTGTAGCTTTCTGCCAATTAGCGCTTCGCGCGGCACCTGTAAGAAGCTGTCATTTCCCGCCACATCTAAATAAGTTCCATCTACCCGGTGCCGCACCATTAAATCGGGTATTGCGCTCAAAAGCGCCTGCATTCGTTCTTCGCTTTGCCTGAGTGCGGCTTCCGTCCTCTTGAGTTCGGTAATATCTGTAGAAATACCGCACATGGCATAAACATCGCCGTCAGAGTTTTTTAAAGGAACTTTGGTCGCTAAAAAGTAATGAAGCTCTCCATGACGATCGAGTCCTACTTCTTCAAAGCGATGGACAAGGCCGCTGTTTGTGACGAGATCGCTATTTTCTTTGTAAGTTACAGCTAACTCTTCGGTAAAAAACTTGCGATCGTTCGCTCCAATAATTTCAGTTGCGCTACGCCCAAAAAGTTCCTCAGTTAAGCGATTGACATAGGTGTAGGTACCGTTCAAATCTTTGATATAAATACAAGCACCTGCATTATCTAAAATGGCTGATAGTTTTGTTTCGCTGCGTCGTAATTGGGTTTCTATGTACTTGCGCTCCTCAATTTCCTGCTCTAATTGAGCATTGATTTGAGTCAGTGCAGCCGTACGTTCTTTTACCTCAGCTTCTAGAATTTGGTTATAATTTTTTAAAAGTTGTTCTGCTTGTTTGCGCTCCGTGATATCGGTAAGGGTACCGATGTAACCGATAATGTTCCCATCGACATCTTTTTCCGCGATCGCTTGTGCCAATACCCAGATAATGCTGCCATCGCGTCGCTGCAAGCGCATTTCGCAGCAATAGGGAATGCCTTGTTGTATGAAACTATTCCAAGCAGTAATAACGCGATCGCGATCGTCTGGATATACTGATATTGCCCATCCCTCACCGACTAATTCTTCTAAAGAAAGCCCGACCATTTCTAAACAGCGTTCGTTGCCGTATAAGCAATAGCCTTGAGTATCGTTACGGAATATACCAACAGGGGCGGTTTTCGCCAAAATAGCAAAGCGCTGTTCGCTTTCCTGCAATGCTTTTTCTGCTTGTTTGCGTTCGGTGATGTCGGTAACAATTCCGGTGGCAAACCAGTAATCTTCAGATTTGTGCTTTTTAGCTAGCAAAGTGTTAGATAACCAGAGCAAATTGCCATTTTTATGGCGGAATCGATACTCTATAGTTATTTGCCGTCCGGCATACAAATCTTGCGTTGCTGGCAGAACGATTGTCTCAATATCTTCGGCAGGAATTCTAGATAGCCATAAACTCGGATCGGCAGCAAATTCTTCTCCTTTGTAGCCAAGAATTTCCTCTCCATTAGGGGAGTAGTAGTTGTATTCCCAGACTTGATCGGGATGGATGTGGGCGGAGGAAATAAAGGCGGCTGTGTTGTCAAGCACATCTTTGAGTCTGTTTTCCGATGCTTTTAGGGCAGCTTGTGCTTGTTTGCGATCGCTAATTTCCTGTCGCAATTCTTTATTAGCTGTTGCGAGTAGGGCAGTGCGTTGTCTGACTCTAAGTTCTAACTCGTCGCGAGCCTTTTCTAGAGCTGCTTCTGTAACTTTGAGTTCGGTGATATCGCGCGCAACTGCTAAAACCGACTGCACCGAGCCATCACCACCAAACTCAGGCACTACGCGAGAAGCGTAATAATTTAGCCCTGCAACCCCTGGAATTTCGTATTCAATACTTTGCTCGCAACCCGTTTCAAATACCTGCTCAATGGTTGTTTGCCAAAGATTAACTAACGCTTCGGGCGTACCTAATTCGTTAATAGTTTTACCGATAAACGTGGCAGGAGGAATTCCCGATTGCCGTTCAACTGGGGGGTTGATATAGAGATAGCGGCATTCCCGATCCAGTCGCATGATAATATCGGGCGCATTTTCTACTAGAGCACGGAACTCTTGTTCTCGCTGTTGCAGGGCAGCTTCTGCTTTTTTACGCTCGGTAATATCGATCGCGACTCCGCCAACCAATACTTGCCCCGATGAACTGGGCAGCGGAAACTTGTAAACCAGAAACTCGCCAATACTGCCGTCCGCGAGGGGAGCCAGTTCAATGGCTTCGATCGTTTGATTGGTTTCTACAACTTTGCGAATATTTTTTAAATATTCCTGCCTAAACTCGGCCGGATAGATGTTGAGGTCTACTTTTCCAACTGAATAGTTGGTTGGCAAATTGAACATACGGGCATAGGTTTGGCTGAAATAAAGAATTTGCCCATCTCTATCCGTAATCCAAGCCGCAGCGGGGCTGTAATTCATAAATGCTTGGAAGCGGGCTTCACTTTCTTTTAAGGCTGTTTCTGCCTGTTTGCGATCGCTAATGTCGCGTAGAAAGACCGTAAAAACTTTTTCTCCTGCTAATTCCAGTTGAGAAATTGAAGCTTCAGCCGGAAATTCCGTGCCATCTTTACGGCGACCGACAATTTCGCCGCGCCTACCCATCTTCCTTGCTGTTTGGGCAGATTGAGCAAATTGTCCTACGTGCTGGCGATGATTTGCCCCAAAGCGTTCTGGCAAAAGTCGGTCGAGAGTCTGACCGAGCATTTCCTCGGAAGTATAGCCAAAAATCCGTTCCGCTCCCTGGTTGTACAGGGTAATGCGTTGGCAGGAGTCTACTGAGATAATGGCTTCGTCGGCAATATCTAGAACCCCAGAAAGACGGGCTTGAGAGGCTCGCAGCGCTTCTTCTGCGCGATAGCGATCGCTGATATCATGCGAACAGGCAAAACTGTATTCTTTACCGTTAAATTCCAGATAATTTAGCGTTATTTCTACGGGAAGAACACTGCCATCTTTTTTGGAATGTTGAGAAGCAAATGAAAGTGTTTTTTGCTCTTTAAGTTGTTGCCAATGCTGGGGCCATACCTCAATCGGAAAATTGGGATCTGCCTCCCAGACGCGCATTGATAGCAACTCTTCGCGAGAATATCCTCTTTGCTCGCAGGCTGTTTGGTTTACCCGCAAAATTTTGGCATCGCGATCGACCCAGGCAAGGCCGAGAGAGGAGTGTTCGAGCGAAAAATCAGCCAGTTGCAGTTGTTCTTCTATTTGCTTGCGTTCAGTAATATCTTCAAATAGATAAAGCCGTCCGAAATAGCGATCGCTTTCATCGCGAATTTGGGTCGAAAAACGACGAATCGTGCGCCCATCGCTAAAAGGAATTTCATCTTCAATAACCGCTCGATTTTCTTCCGTTTGCAGCGGTTTGTGGGATTCTACGAAAGCCGGAACATCCGCAAGGGCAGGCAAACAGTCAGGAATGATATCGTTGTTTTTCAGTTGACCCTGCTGCATCTGTTCCTCTAGGTGTTCGATACCCCAGATTTTGCAGAAGCGGTGATTGAAGTAGAGAATGTTATCAGTACGGTTATCTACAACGAAAAAAGCGAGTGGCGAAGCATCGGTCATTGCTCGCAGCAACGTTTCTTTCCAACGCAGCTCTTCTTCAGCCCGCTTGCGTTCTGCTATATCGGTAGAAGAACCTACCAATCTCACCGGATTGCCACTGTCATCCCAGAGTGCCTGACCGCGATCGAGAATCCATTTATAAGTTCCGTCCTTACATAAAACGCGGTGTTCGGTTTCGTAAAAAGGAGTTTTTTTAGCAAAGTGATTTTGAATTGTTTCCATCACCCAGGCAAAATCGTCTGGATGAACTCGTTTAGCCCATTCATCTAAATGGTGGGAAATTTCGCGATCCTCGTAACCCAGTATTTCCTTCCATCGTGCTGAGAAAAAGACTTGATCCGTTCTAACATTCCAATCCCAAATTCCATCATTGTTACCCCGCAAGGCTAACTGCCAGCGTTCTTCACTTTCTCTTAAAGCGTTTTCAATCCGCTTGCGCTCCGTGATATCCATGCTGACACCGAGTAAGCGAGTTCGCGAATCGCGATCTACTAAAGGCGTTAAGGTAGTGAGAAAGCAACAAATCTGTTCTCCAAAAGGCAGATTTTCCTCATAAGAGATTGTTTTACCTTGCTGCAAACAGTCGTAGTAATGCGCCCGAATCGTAGCTGCTGTCTCAATGTCCCACAGTTCGTCCAGCCGTTTACCAATCCAATTCTCGGTCAAAGTTCCACTTGAGGATTTAATGGCTCGATTCATGCTGACAACTTGAAATTCGCCATCCTCAAGCTGTTCCACCACCCAAAGGGTGTCTGTCACCGAGTTATAAATGTTGCTTAAAAACTGCTCTCGCTCTTGAAGTGCTGCTTGTGCAATTTTGCGCTCTCCAATCTCGCGCTCTAATTCTCGGTTAGCTGCCTCCATCTCTGCGGGACTCCGGAGCGCTAATGCTTGTGGCACTAATGGCACCAGCTCTATCGCTGTTAATACTGAAACGAACGCGGTTATGGCTTTAAGGCAACCACTCAGCCAATAAGTGGGATGCCATAGCGTCCAAATCTCCATCAAGTGAGTGGTACCACAAGCGACAATGAAGGCGCTAAATAGCAGAAATATCCAGGAGTAGGGTAAATCTCGTCGCTTACGAACAAAATAGAGCAGCGTTATCGGGATTGAATAATAAGCCAGGGCAATCAGCAAGTCGGAAACAATATGAAGCCCCACTAGCCCTGGCTTCCAGAGATAGCAATGCCCGTGGGGGATAAACGGTGCTATAGCAAAAAGGTTTTTCCAAAGTTCCAGCATTTTCTTCTAACTGCAATAACGACTTTTGCGATTGCCCAGGGAGGGTGACAACCCGCCTGAAATCTTTATGGAGTAAAGATTTTGCCCACTTATACCAATTTAATATGAAGCTGCCTAGAATAGGGCTTCAAGAATAAACTTGTAAGATAACAACGAACTAATTTGCGAGCGGGGTGATTTTTTCAAGAACTTGTTTCAATCGCTCTCGTAATTGCTCAAGTGTTGTAAAAACCTCTCCAACAATTTCCTGTTTTTAATCACCATAATACTTGTATTCGTTCTTCCTGACTCGCTGTACGAGTATTTTTTAGTTGTTTTTCTAAAAATTCAGCACTTTATTCAATTTTTATTTTTAAAAGACGAGCCATAAAACGCACCATAAACGCCATCTTTCTATTATATGCAACTTCACATATAATTGGTATTATGCTAAAAAAGATAGGCAGCCGAATTGTTACAAGCTAGCCTACCCCAAAAAAAATGTTACCCACATTCTACCAAACCTACCTACAAAAACAAGTAACGCACACCCAGTTGAGGTTGCTCACAATATTATTGGATCTTATACAATCGGAAAAACAAGTGAGGCTGGAACGGCTCGCACGGGTATTTCCCTATCCAATTACTACTGAAAGTCTTGCCAAGCAAACTGCAAAGATTTCTTGACATACCTCAATTAACGATCGCACTCCAGAAGGTTTCTCTTAATCAAAGAATGTTTTTAAATTGGCTAGCCTTAAACCTGACAATCGGTAAAAAAAACTGGGGATTTTTTTTGACTCAAAACATCCCATCAAGCATTTCGGTAACGTCCTGTTGGTCGCGCCCCCGGTTGTCGTCATAGATCATGAGTGTATTTAAATTCCTGTGCCTGCTGAGTTTCTGAACTTTCCGTACATCCCCGTCTGTTGCGTCCAGTGCCCTAGCGAACTGCGGTTGAGTGTCGGAGAATTATTTGGGTGGCTGCTGAAATAACTTTCGGAAGGAAGAAGGAAGAAGGAAGAGAGTGATTTTCACAGGGATACACGAATTAAATGCTGTCAACAGTCAACAGTCAACGGACTAACGCAATTCAACTTCTCGCTTGACTTCTGCCAAAACTCGATCGCCCCGCGTCAATCGGTATTCGGCCCGCCAAACTCCCGGAATCAGAGGAGAATTTGTACTGTTTCTTTTGCCGACATAACCCAACCAAGTGCGGCTGGGGGCTTTAATTTCATTGGTCTGGTCAGCGATGGTTGTGCCGTTGGGTGCAAATAATTTGTATTGTTCGCGATCGCCCTTGAGCACTCCGTAACTTTGCACCCAAAACAACAAAGCTGGACTGTTTGCAGGGAGTTGAGTCTCGGAAAATTGTCCTTCCCAGACAGCGTTGATATCGGGTGGCTTATTGGCAAAACCGGCCCTAATTAAACCTGTGGAAATATAGTCTAGAGGCTTGTCCCAAATTGGATTGCGGGCGATGTTGCAGCCTACCTTCGCGCCGGGCCCGACAAAGGGATCTACGGGTTTGCCTTGATAGCGAAAAGTTACGTGTACGTGGGGGAAAGATGCCATCCCAGAGTTTCCCACCATGCCCAAAACTGTGCCTTTTTGTACCTGCGTACCCGGTTTGACGGCAACGCTGCCTTTGCGGAGGTGGCAGTATTGGGCTTCCCAACCACCGCCGTGGTCGATTACCATGCCGTTGCCGCATTCTGTGCCTGCGATGCTGGCTTTGTCTGTATCGTTCTGTAAACGCCGATCGACTACACCATCTCGCGATCGCAAAACTTTGCCGGCAGCGGAGGCAATAACTGGAACTCCTTTTGCCATTGCTTTGGCGTCGGGAATGGCAAAGTCTGTGCCGTCGTGCCCGTCGTAGGTTTGGCGCCCGCAGCCAAAATCGACTGCTGTGGGGCCGGGTTCTCGATCGAAATACAGCAATACAAAACAGTCTTTTCCTAGGGTACAGTCGATCGGCTGACCGAATTGCGGGTTGTTCGGCTTTTGGGCGACTGCGGTCGAGACGAGACGCTGGGCGATCGTGTTTGCTTCGGCGATCGGGGCATTGACTCCTGTTTTGTTATCACAGCTAGAAAGACTTGTCAACCCCAAGGTCAACAAAATTGCAGAAATGTATTTTGTGGAGAGTATAGTCATTCGCCGATTGGATGTAAAAGCTGAGGTGGGTAGTGAAAAATCAATTAATCATTCAGAATATAGTTGCTCAAGAATCTTGACGATTGGTAAGGCGTTTTCGTTTCCGATAGTTGTGGTATTATTTTGAGTTGGAAATTTTAAAATTTTAATTAATTCAAGAATGGGTTCTAAAATTCGATCGCTAATTTCGATAATTCGGCTGGCCGGGCTTGCTGTTGCTGCTTTGGCGATGTGGGGATTTGCCACCATTGCCGAAGAGGTGTTGGAAAAAGAAAGTTACGCTTTCGATACCTCTATTTTACTAGCTCTGAGGCAATTGCACACTCCGCTGCGCGATCAAATAATGCTGGGCTTTACCTTTTTGGGCGAACCGAAGTTGCTGCTAGTGATTTGTCTGATTTTGGGTATTGTTTTGCTAGCGCGCAATCACCGCTCGGAAGGTGCAACTATTGCGCTCGCGGCTGGGGGAGCGATCGGTTTAAATTTACTGTTAAAAAAACTTTTTGCCCGCGCTCGACCTCAACTTTGGGAGCGCGTTGTTGACGTTCGCTTTTACAGTTTTCCTAGCGGACACGCGATGATTTCAATGGTTATTTACGGTTTGCTAGGATATTTCTTGGGTGAACGCTTTCCCAAGCAGCGCTGGTCGATTTACAGCTTGACAGTGGTATTAATTGCTGCTATTGGTTTGAGTCGGCTGTATCTAGGAGTTCACTGGCCTACGGATGTTATTGCTGGTTATACGGCTGGTTTGGTGTGGCTGATCACCTGTATTATCACTTTGGAAATATGGAAAGAATTGCGTTCTTTGACTACGGCTTCTAAAGAGGAGTTTTTGTCACCTGAGAATTCTCAAGAATAATTTTGAAGTTTCTAGTCAAGACTGACTATTTGTTTTTGAGTAAAACACATGGCAATTCCTTTTTCGTAGTAAGCAGCCTCGTTAATGAAAATGGGATAAACGGTGGATTTACCTTCATACAATACCGACTCACCATCAAAGGTCAAAAACATCGGATCGCCGGGATTTAGGGCTTCATAATCTCTGAATTGCAGATGAGGATGAATCATTGCCTGAATTTCTGTCTTCTCGTTTCTGGGATAGTCGATCGCCCCAATGGTGTGATAAATAGTCAGGGGATTCTTTGCAGCAGGCATTGTGCCTTGATTGTAGGCTTCTACACAGTCTAAAATTCGGCACACAACTTGCTCAGTTTGCTGAAATAAAGACGCATCCAAGACGCCTTGCGGGACTGCACCAACTTCCAGCGTACCGCCTAATTCGGAAAGCGATCGCAGCAAAGGACTATCATGATTCTTGGTTGTAGAAGCGAGTACCTTGAGGTGGGGATACAGAGAGGTTAAATAAGCTGCTAGTTGCAGGTTAAATGGATGATGGCTGGCAAGAATAAATGTTAGCCCCATGTTGGACGTGGTGCTGTGCAAATCGATAATTAAGTTAGGCAAATGAGTGTGTTTTGAGCTAAAAATGCCGTTGATTTCTTTCGCCCGCTGCGCTTCATAGCTGGAGAGATGGGGATTTTCTAAATCTTGCTTTCTAAAGCAGCGGTTGAGGTCGATATCGATGTAGCGTGTCCCGATTTCGCAAGCTTTGGGATTGGCTAGCAGGGTGATAGTTTCAAAAGTCGATCGCCGAATTAACTCTGGCGCGCGATCGAATTTCTTCACAAGGTAAATTCCTGTGAGTTCGTTTCCGTGGGTTCCTCCCACTATGGCAACACGTTTAATTTGGTTCATAAACAAATAAGTTCCTATTCCCAGCCTATCACCCTTTGTCATCTCTTGGTAAAAAACATGAGATTGAGGTTTATTAAGTGTTTATATTTAGATTATCTAAAGTTTAAGTAAGTAGGTATCATAGGCATAACTGAGCAACCCGGTTGATCGGGGTATTTCTCGCAACTAAACCAAAAACTCCTTACGATCGCCACCGGGAAGAAATCGATCGCATTATTGTTTCTCATCAAACCGATGATTAAATGGATTAAGTTTAAGAAAACCAGTTTTCGATTGCCAAGTCTTGAAAGTTTGCATAATCAGCAACATTTCGTGTTACCAGAATCAGATTATTGACTTTAGCGATCGCTGCAATTTGCCCATCAGCATAAGACGGTGTAAGTCCGATCGGGATGAGTCTTGCTCGTTCTTTAGCGAACCACTCAGCCGCTTCTTGGGTGTAGGGCAGAATCGGTAATTTTACTTTCACTTCTTCCTGAAGATAAGCTTCGATCGCACGGCGACGGTTAGAATCAGGCATTCGATAACAGCCCAGCAGAACTTCATGCCAAACGATCGAGGCGATCGCAACTGTGGATTTTGCCTCAATTAGTTTAGTCATCACATTCGCATTCGGAACAGGACGAACAGGTTCGGAGATAATGTTGGTATCGAGTAAATAACGCAGCGTCATTCAAAGATGACCTCGCGTCCTGCAAAAGTTCGATCGCGAACTTCTCCCCAAATTTCATCAGGATTTAAACCGAGTTCGTGCAGTTGATATTTTTCACGAAATGCACAGAGAGATTCTCCAAAGCTAAGTTCGAGATTCTGTGACTGTTTGCGGCGTTGAATGTATTCGCGCAAGGCGATTTCAACTAGAGTCTCCAACTCAATTTCTCCCTCAAGTTCGATCGCCTCTTGCAGCAGTGCCGTATCCACATTCAGGCTCGTCACCATTGGCTTTCCTCTTTTAACGGTTATTTTATTATAGTTGTGATGTCTCGCTCAGAAACCGGGTTTTTGCCCAGAAGACGCATGACTGTGTAGAAACAAAAAAAAACCCGGTTTCTTTGATTGTGACGCGCGGGCAACTCCCCACCAAGCGAAAATTCCTGTCACAATAAAATGAATCATACCGAGAGACAAAGGGCATGACGCGAGAGGAAGCAGTGCGGCGAATTGACCGAGCAGCCGAGGAAAAATTGACCCAACTGGATTTGTCGGGGCTCGATTTGGAGGAATTGCCGCCGGAGATTGGCAAGTGCACGCAGCTTGAGACTCTGGTTTTGGGGAAGGTATATCAATCCAGCAGTGTTGGTGATAAATGGACTCCGCAGCCGATTACGAATCAATTAAGCGCACTGCCGGAGGAAGTGCGATCTCTGGGAAATTTGCGATTGATCGACCTCAGTGGCAATCCATTCGGAACGATACCAGAATTGCTGTTGGAAATGAAGCAATTAAAGAGTTTAAATTTAACCAGTATTGGTTTAACAGAACTTCCAGAGGCGATCGGGCAACTGTCGAATCTGACACAGCTTGACCTCAGTGGCAATAAGATTATACAAATCCCAGATGCGATCGGCAAACTATCAAATTTGACATGGCTGATCCTCATAGGCAATCAGATTACCTCCATCCCAGAGGCGATAGGGCAACTGTCGAATCTGACACAGCTTGACCTCAGTTTCAATCAGATTACCTCCATCCCAGAGGCGATCGGTCAACTACCGAATCTGACACAACTTGACCTCAGTTTCAATCAGATTACCTCCATCCTAGATGCGATCGGTCAACTACCGAATCTGACACAGCTTGACCTCAGTAGCAATCAGATTACCTCCATCCCAGATGCGATCGGTCAACTACCGAATCTGAGATGGCTTGAGCTCAGTTTCAATCAAATTACCCAAATCCCAGATGCGATCGACCAACTGTCCAAGTTGACACTGCTTAACCTCAGTCACAATCAGATTACCCAAATCCCAGAAGCGATCGGGCAACTGTCGAATCTGAGACTGCTTGTCCTCAGTCACAATCAGATTACCTCCATCCCAGAAGCGATCGGCCAACTGTCGAATCTGACACAGCTTGTCCTCATAAACAATCAGATTACCTCGATCCCAGAAGCGATCGGGCAACTGTCCAATTTGACACAGCTTTCCCTCAGTAGCAATCAGATTACCTCCATCCCAGAGGTGATCGGCAAACTGTCCAATTTGACACAGCTTGACCTCAATAATAATCAGATTACCTCCATCCCAGAGGCGATCGGCAAACTGTCGAATCTGACAGTGCTTTACCTCAATAATAATCAGATTACCCAAATCCCAAATGCGATCGCCCAACTGTTTAATCTGACAGTGCTTTTCCTCAATAGCAATCAGATTACCCAAATCCCAAATGCGATCGCCCAACTGTTTAATCTGACACATCTTTACCTCAGTAACAATCAAATTACCCAAATCCCAGAAGCGATCGCCCAACTGTCCAATTTGACACAGATTTCCCTCAGTAACAATCAGATTGAGACTATTCCTGAATACTTGGAAACACTGCCACAACTTAAATAAGTAGGTAAGCGGGATTAAACACAGCTATGTAACTGTATGTAAACAGGGCTAACTTAGCCACGCTTAGGGCATTTGAATACTTTACAGCCGTTTACATAATTGTGTTTTACAGCGCCTACCTACTTACCTGGATCTCCGTGACAATCCCCTGCCCATTTCTCCAGAAGTTCTAGGGCCCGCCAACCGGAACGAAGCCCCCGGTACTCCCGCCACCATCTTCAACTACCTGCGCCAACTCCGCAGCGGCGAAGTCCGCCCCCTCAACGAAGCCAAAGTCCTCCTCGTCGGGCAAGCCAGCGTCGGCAAAACCTCGCTGATCAACCGCCTCACCCACAACAAATACAACCCCAACGAACCCCAAACCCACGGAATCACCATCACCGACTGGCAAATTACAGTCCACACCAAACCCGTCAAACTGAACGTCTGGGACTTTAGCGGACAAGAAATCAATCACCACACCCACCAATTTTTCCTTACCAAACGCAGCCTCTACCTGCTGGTGTGCAACTGCCGCACCAGCGAAGACGAAAACCGCCTCGAATACTGGCTGAAACTGATCGAAAGCTTCGGCGACGCATCCCCCGTCATTCTCGTCGGCAACAAGTGCGACGAACAACCCCTGGATCTCAACCGCAAAGCCTTGCGCGACAAGTATCCCAACATCAAAGCGATTATCGAAACCTCCTGCCAAAGCGGAACCGGAATCGACGAACTCCGCAGCGCCATCAACACCGAAATCTCCCAACTCAAAGAAGTCTACGATCTTTTGCCGCTAAGCTGGTTCCAAGTCAAGCAGCGCCTGGAAAACCTCGACAAAGACATCATCAGCATCAGCGAATACGCCACCATCTGCGCCACACAAAACATCCTGGCAGAAACCGACCAAACCCAACTGATCGGACTGCTGCACAACCTGGGCATTGTCCTCAACTTCCGCGAACACCCGATCCTGCAATCCACCAACATCCTCAATCCCCACTGGGTGACAGAAGGCATCTATGCCCTCCTCAGCGACGACGCACTCAAAGTCAAAACCAAAGGCATTCTCACCTACGCCGACCTCAGCCGCATCCTCGACTCAAATAAATATCCCAGCCACCGCTACCACTGCCTCACTGGGTTGATGGAGGAATTTGAACTCTGCTTCCCCGTCAGCCATTGTCCCGCGCCGACTTTCCTCATCCCCGGCATCTTGCCCAAAGAAGAACCGCAAAACACCAAACTCCAAGGCGAAACCCTGGAATTTCAATATCACTACCGCATCCTCCCCGACAGCATCCTCTCGCGCTTCATCGTCCTCAACCACGACAAAATCCACAACTGCACCCACTGGCGCACGGGGGTTATGCTGGAGTACACCGAAGGCGCTGAGGTGTACAACATCGCCCGGATTAAATCTGACCCGGAAGATAAGAAAATCTTTATTGCCGTTAGCGGGCGGGAATCGACGCGGCGTTCTTTCCTCAGCATGATTCGCGATACGTTTACCAAAATCCACAACTCTTTTGCCAATCTGGAAATCAGTCAATGGGTGCCGGTTCCGGATTATCCCGATGCCGATCCGCTGGATTATGATGAATTGCTAGGGCTGGAGGATATGGGCGAAAATACAAAGCTTGTCGGCAAACTTAAGCTGCGTCTGAATTTGCGGCAGTTGCTGGATGGCTATGAGTCGATCGAACTTCGGCGCAGAAACCAAATGGGCGATCGAGAAATGGAAAAATACGGAAGAGAATATGACGATCTTGTAGATATCGCTAAATTAGCTGTTAGTAGACCAATTATTAATAAAGCAGAAGCAAAAATGACTCAAAACTCTTCTGAAACCAACAACTTTCAAGGTGCTTTTCAAGGTGCTAACTTCTCCGGCAATATCGGCGGTTCGTCGAACAGTGCCGAAGTTGCTGGCAATCAATCCCTGCAAAACAATAACACCAATACCGCAGAACTTTTCAAACTGATTTCCTCGATGCGTGAAACCGCCGATCAGTTTCCCGAAGACATCCGCGAGGGGATAATTATCGATATTGAAGATGTTGAAACCGAAATCAAGAAACCGGAAAACCAATGGAATAAAACTCGATTAAAGAAAAGCTTAACAGCTCTTGTAGCGGCGGGTACTGCGATCGGAGTTGGCATCGCTGGCGTGACTGATTTTGCTGATAAGGCGATCGATGTCGGTCAAAAGCTGGGTATCGAACTCAAGCTACCGTCACGACACTAAATCATTTAAAATTAAGGTTACTGGGGCGATGTTCGCCCCAATCATTCCAAAAATCTGGGTTTTGCCATGCGTAAAATTGTACTATTCATTGCATCTAGTCTGGACGGTTATATCGCCCGCTCGAATGGCGATATTGACTGGCTGTTTACAGACCAAAATTACGGTTATAATAAATTCTTAGATAGCATCGATACGGTTCTCATGGGTCGAAAGACTTACGAACAAGTTCTAACTTTTGGCGAGTATCCGTACCAGGAAAAAAAGAGTTATGTTTTTACGAAAAATCTAGATTTTCAAGCCACTTCGGATGTGGAAGTGGTAACAGATTTAGAGAGTTTTGTCAATGATTTGCGCTTGATTGAGGGCAAAAATATTTGGTTGGTGGGAGGTGCTCTGCTGATTCGCGATTTCCTGAATCAAAACTTTGTCAACGAAGTGATTCTCTCGGTTCATCCGCTTATTTTAGGCGATGGAATTCCTTTATTTGTTAATCCCATAAATACTACAGCTTTGCAGTTAACTGGATGTCAGACATATAGTTCTGGTATGGTTCAGCTATCTTACGATGTCGCCACGTGAGGGCGATCGATCGCAGCAGCTTGCGCGCTTTGGCTGCTATAAGATAGATATAGAAGCTGTATGAGGGAGAAATAGCTGGTAGAGATTTATTTCACGATGCTGTAAAAAAGAGGTAATTGTGGAATGGAAAGAGTAGAGCATTACCGCCAGTGTATCCGCAAATTGCTAACTCAACAAGCCACGCTAGAAAAGCCTAATTCAGACGTTGAATGCCAGCTTGTTTTTGATTGGGAACACGACCACTATCAGTTACTAGATGTTGGCTGGGAGGGACTAAAGCGGATATACAACTGTTTCATTCATTTGGATATCAAGGATGGCAAAATTTGGATTCAGCGCAATATGACAGAAGTGGATATTGCACGGGAATTTGTCGAGATGGGAGTGTCTGAGGATGATATTGTGTTGGGGTTGCATCCACCTTACAAGCGTCCGCATACAGGGTTCGGAGTAGCGTAAAGGAAAATGCGATCGCAGATGATGAAATGTGTTTGCTACTTTTTGCTATTAATATCTTTTTTCTCGGTGGCGCTTCCTGCTGAGGCCTCTGTATGTCGCAATTATCAAGGGCGCGAGATTTGCATTGTCGATATCAAACGCAGTGCGAAAAACTATTGGGAATACAGGGTAATTCTGAGTGTTGATGGAGTAAAACAGCCTCTGGAAGTCTACAATTGCCGCGATCGCACTACAGTTAAGAAAGATGGAACTGTTTTGGCGTTTGGACAAAAAAACCCTGGTGAAATCGTCTGCCGTTTTTTTAATCAGAAATAAGCAAATGAAGTTATTGTAAGGTGCGCTTCGGGCTGAATGTGGCTACCACAAACTCAAGAATTTTTCCCGAAGCGCAGCCTACGTTAGAATTTGCCGTCTACTGCTGAAACGCAGCGTTCGCAAATTAGCGGATGTTCGATCGACTCGCTGACGTGAGTCGAGTAATTCCAGCAACGATCGCACTTTTCCCCGTCTGCTTTCACTACACCAATCGCCAACTCTGGAGACTGATAACTGTACGGCAATTCTTGCAGGATTGCATTCGATTCTACCAGTTCCACTTCCGAAGTAATGAACAAATACCGCAGTTCGTCTACACCCTTGCCGGTCATAGTAGAATCGGGCGTTACAGCTATTTCAGCAGGAATTTCTGGTTTGGAATCGATCGCAACTAATTCTGCTTGCGGGATTTCGGGTGTTTCTACAAACACTTTTTCGGCTGGGGCTGTTTGTACGATCGCCTCTGTTTCTACAAGCACAAGCGCTGTATCTAATGCCGGTGCGAGGACGATCGCCTTTGTTTCTGCAAGTACAAGCGCTGTACTCCGGCCCACCACATCTGCTGTCAGGAAATCAATTTGTTCTGCAATTTTTTGACGGTTGGCGGCAAACAGCAAGTGACGGAAAGCAAACCAGATTGTAAATAAGATGCCGATGACTTCAAAGAAGCCTCCCAACATCGGAATCTGATTCATCGTATCCAAAATCGCCAGCGTTACTCTGCCCGTTACTAACACAGAGGCTAACAGCCCAAGTGTTACCAGCGCTTGTTGGTATTCTGTAAAAAAGTTGCCCGCGTATTCAGGCAAATTAGCTAAAAACTCGGCGGCTTGATCTAAGATTGGCTGCGAATCTGAAGCCGACGGTTCAGGGACAGAATACTGTACGATCTCAGAAGATCGATCGCCCTTTTCTATCGTTTCCTCCTCAACATAAATTGTCTTTTCTGTCAAGACTTTGGCAACTTTTGCTGCTTGTTCTTCCTGTCGATCTTGTGCTGCTTTTGCCTTCTCCTCTGCTGCTAACTCGATGACTGAATTTTGCGATCGCACATAATCGACCAATTCTTCGCTGCTGGGATTCAAAGCTTGCAATTGCTGCCGTTTCTCAACATCGGGAACGTACAATAAAACCTTAGCTTCCAAAGAAGAACCGATCGCCTTTTCAATCCTGGCTTTTTCCAAAACCTTGTTAACTTCGCCGCGAACTTGCCGCAAATACTGCCAGCGAGTAGCCAATTCTGGATTATGCCATGAAGCATCAATTTGCACCCAACCGGCTTCAAACACGGACTTGTAAGGAGTCGGATAGGGAAGGTACTGCCAAATATCCTCAGCCATGTGACACAAAACAGGTGCGATCGCCCTTGCTAAATTCTCCACAGCAATTGCAATCACCGTCTGACAACTGCGGCGGCGACTGGTATCTGTCGCGCTGATGTAAAGTCGGTCTTTGGCAATATCCAAGTAAAAATTAGACAAATCCACCGTGCAGAAATTCTGCACAGTTTGGAAAAAGCGGGAAAATTGGAAGCTTTCAAAAGCATCTTGGACTTCCGCAAAAACTTCGCCCATTCTGTGCAGCATATAGCGGTCGAGTTCCGGCAATTCCTCGTAAGCAACGGCATCTTTCGCCGGATCGAAGTCGTGCAAATTGCCCAGCAAAAACTTAGCTGTGTTGCGAATTTTCCGGTAAACATCCGATTGCTGTTTGAGAATGTTTTTGCCCAAAGGCACATCGGCAGAGTAGTCTACCGAAGACACCCACAACCGCAAAACATCGGCTCCATATTCCTTAATTACGGCTGCCGGATCGACGACATTTCCTTCAGATTTGCTCATCTTGCGGCCTTTTTCATCCAGCACAAAACCGTGAGTCAAAACTGTTTTGTAAGGAGCAACGCCGTTAGTTGCTACACTGGTAAGCAAACTCGATTGAAACCAGCCGCGATGTTGGTCTGAACCTTCCAAATAGATATCAGCCGGATAGTTTAATTCCGATCGACCTTTGGCAACTGCGGCCCAAGAAGAACCGGAGTCAAACCATACATCCATCGTGTCTGTACCCTTGCGGTAAGTGCGGCCGTTATTGCGGTAAGATTCCGGCAGTAATTCGGCGATCGACAATTCCCACCAAGCATCAGAACCTTTGTCAGCAAAGATAGCTTGCACGTGGGCGATCGTTTCTTCATTTAACAGCGGTTCGTTGGTTTCTTCGTCGTAGAATACGGGAATGGGAACGCCCCAAGTCCGCTGGCGAGAAATACACCAATCCGATCGATCGCCCACCATTGCAGTAATCCGATTTTCCCCTTGGGCGGGAATCCAATTCACATCGGCGATCGCTTTTAGGGCTTCATCGCGGAACCCTTCAACGGAAGCAAACCACTGTTCCGTCGCCCGAAAAATGGTCGGCTCTTTAGTGCGCCAATCGTAAGGATAAGAGTGAGCGTAACTTTCCTCTTTTATCAAACAATTTGCTGCTGCAAGGGCATCAATCACTGCGCCATTGCCGTCTCGGACGCCTTTTCCCAGGACATTTAAACCTGCAAACTGTCCGGCTTCTGCGGTGAAATTTCCGTTCTCGTCTACGGGTGTTAAAACTGGTAAACCGCAGCGTTTTCCGACGATAAAGTCTTCTTGTCCGTGACCGGGTGCGGTGTGCACCAATCCCGTCCCGGAATCAGCGGTAATGTAGTCGCCGCCGGCAACGATCGGACTTTCGCGATCGAACAGCGGGTGTTTGTAGCTGCAACCTTCTAATTCTTTGCCTTTGAAGGTGGCAAGTATTTTTAATTCAGTGTTAAAAGTTGCCGACAGCCGATCGACCGCATCGACAGCTACTAACATAAATTGTTGTGCGATGTGGGAATTTGCCGGCGGTTCCACCACCGCATAAGTCAGTTCGGGATTGACTGCGATCGCCAAGTTTGCCGGAATTGTCCAGGGAGTAGTCGTCCAAATCGCCGCCCAGAGGCTCGGCATATAGCGCTTGAGCTTCGTTTGCAAGGATTTTGACAATTTTCTCACATGAAAGCCGACGTAGATGCTGCGCGACGTGTGGCCTTCGGGATATTCCAATTCCGCTTCGGCGAGGGCTGTTTTGGAACTCGGACTCCAGTGAACCGGTTTAAAGCCGCGGTAGATGTAGCCTTTGAGCACCATTTGACCGAAAACGCCGATTTGAGCGGCTTCGTATTCGGGTTTCAGGGTTAAATACGGGTGTTCCCAGTCGCCCCAAACGCCGTAGCGCTGGAAGGATTCGCGCTGCTGTTCCATTGTTTGCTGCGCGAAGGCGGCGGCTTTGCGGCGGAGTTCGATCGGGGTAAGATTTAGCCGATCGTCCGATTTCATGTTTTGCAATACTTTAAGTTCGATCGGCAATCCATGACAATCCCAACCGGGGACATAGCGGACTTTTTTGCCGCGCAGCATTTGGTAGCGGTTGATAAAGTCTTTGAGGATTTTGTTGAGGGCGTGGCCGATGTGAAGTTGTCCGTTGGCGTAGGGGGGCCCGTCGTGCAGGATGAACAAGTCGCCTGGGTTATTTTCCGAAAGGCGATCGTAGATTTCTTGATCTGCCCAAAATTGTTGCAATTCTGGTTCCCGTTTGACGGCGTTGGCGCGCATATCAAACTTGGTTTTGGGCAGATTTACCGTGTCTTTGTAAGATTTAGCTTCCATTTTTGAGAAACGTTTTATGTAGTTAGTTGTTAGTAGTTAGCGGTTATTTGAAAGATGATATCAAGTCCGGTTAAATAATCATAATTAAGTTTGTAGTGACAACTTTAGTCATCTCTCGTCATTGAAGAGCTGACAACCAGATATTTTAGTATAAGCGATCGACCGCACATTTGATCGAACCAAATCCGTAGGGCGAGCTCTCTTCTCCCTCCTCCGCGCCCTCTGCGGTTAAATCATTCATAAATCGAGGTGGCGCTACTCAGTCAGCCAACTGAACATTTCACCGACGGTGAGATTAAAGGATTCGGCAAAGGTTGGAACCGGGATGCGATCGCCCCCTTCTTCAAAAACTGCTATGGTGCGATCGGCAAAATAGACAAATACCAGTTCTTCTTCCGGGTCAATCAGCCAGCCCATCTGGGTTCCGTGGGCGAGACTGTGGAGAATGTTGCGGACGACTTTAGTTTGGCTTTGATCGGGGGAAAGAATTTCGATTGTCCAGTCGGGGGCGATGGCGAAAGTGTTTGCCACTTCGCCGTTTTCGTCGCGGGGAATGCGTTCCCAGGTAAAGACTGCAAGATCGGGTACTGTCGATCGACCGCCAAAGGTACAGCGCAATTCTGGATAGGCGCGGGCGATGCGTTGGGGTTTGAGTACCCGGTTAATGTCAGCACCCAAATCGCTTTGAATTGTGCTGTGTTTTCCTTGGGGCATAGGTTTCTGGATAATTTGACCGTCGATGAATTCGCTGGCGGGTTTGGTTTCCGACAGTTGGAGAAAATCATCGAGACTCAAAGGTTTAGAAGCGGTTTGAACCATTGTTTTTAGTCGATTTAAATTTAATTTGTATTAGTTAAGTGATCGCGCATTTAATTTATCAAGAAAATGGGTCTAAAACCCCGTCCTTCGCTTGACGGCTTTAAGGGGTCTAACTCGTTTGACGGCGAGTCCGACAGGGATTGAAATCCCTGTCTAATAGCGGAAGTCCTCTGCAAGAGGACTGAGGAGGTTGATTAACGTGAAATGCGAAACTCAACATCAAGTTGAATTTAGACTTGCAGTCGGTTTTAACCGACTTTTGCTATGAGACAGGGAATTCATTCCCTGTCGGACTGTCGAACTAGGGCAAGTGAAAACCCCTCATAGAAATACTCCCAACCCGCGGCTGACGGCATTTCCCATGCGATCGCACAATGACGCGGCCGGCACTCCCTGTGCCTCCTGTTCCCATTTTTCCACGAGTTGGCGGCCCAGGGGCGTGAGGCGAAAACTGTCGGTAATCCCTTGTCCGTCTACTTCCCGCCGCAACACGCCGACTTGGATCAGCCACAGCAGGGAGTTTTCGGCTACGAGTTCGGATACGGGCGATCGCGTGTAGCCGCTTTCGACACCGGAATTTGAGGCGATCGCAGTTAGGAAAACACTGTTATCGCGGATTGTCTGGAAGAAGTGTAATTGAAAAGGGGAACAGCGGACCGCGCGATCGGCTCTTTTTACGGTGCGATCGGGATAACTAATAGATTTAAACGCTTCGGATGGGATAAAAGTCATTGAGAGAATTTCTGAACAGCTACTATATTTTTAATTGTTACAGATTTATAGTCAAACTGGAGTTGTGAAAAGCATACCAAGTTCCGAGGAAGTAGACTAGGCTTATCGAACTTAGAAATAAAGAAAGATTATGCCTTTACCAAAAGTTCCTAAAAAATTCTTGCCCAAGTTAACCTCAGTTTTCTTATTGTTATACGTGGCAGCGACACTGCCGTGGTTTACCAATCGCCTCACCTCCTTTGCTTATATTGTTCAAGCGATTGTGCAGCGTAGTCTAAATGCAGAAGATGAAGAGATCGCAGCTTACCGCCAAGCCATTAAAGTTGACCCTCAGTTTGCTTGGGCTTACAACTTACTCGGCAATGCGCTTTCTGACAAGTGGAAATTTAATGAAGCAATAGCAGCTTACCGCCAAGCCGTCCAAATAGATCCAAACGATACCAAAGCTTATAAAAGTCTGGGCCATCTGCTGTTTTTTTTCCAAGGCAAACCAGATGAAGCGATCGCAGCTTACCGCCAAGCCATCCAAATAAATCCCAATGATGCCGAAGCTTACAGCCGTTTAGGTTGGGCCCTACAGCAACAGGGGAGATTAGATGAGGCGATCGCAGCTTACCGCCAAGCCATCCAAATAGATCCCAATGATGCTGAAGATTACTACTATTTAGGTGCGATTTTTCAGAAACAGGGGAAACTGGAAGAGGCGATCGCCACCTCTCAAAAAGCGATTCAATTCAACCCTAAAAATGACAGTGCCTACAACAGCCTGGGCGTGATCCTGAACAAGCAGGGGAAACCAGATGAAGCGATCGCCACCTATCAAAAAGCGATTCAACTCAACCCTAAAAATACCCAAGCTCACATCAATTTAATTTTTACTTTACAGCAACAAGGGAAGTTCGATCGAGTAATTGAAGCCTGTAAGAGGGCAATTGCATTAGATCCCAACTCTCTGACTGTTAAATTATTTCTCAAAGAGACGGAACGGCTCTTAGCTCAGCAGAAAAATCCGCAATTGTTGGCTAGTCCAGAGCGATTGCCCAGTTTAAAAGATGAACCTTTTGTTTCATTAAAACGGTCGGTTGTCCGAGTTATTGTTAAAAGTTCTTCCGAGTTAAATTATGGTACTGGCTGGGTGGTAAAACGGCAGGGAAACAAAGGTTGGGTTCTTACCAATCGCCATGTGGCAACGGCGGGCAAAAATACACCCCAGGGCGATAAAAAAATTGAAGTTGAATTTTACAGTAAACCGCTCTCAGGCGAATTACGCAAGCGGAAACCCGCTAAGAGTGTTAAAATTACTGCTGCCTCTGACAACCTAGATTTAGCTTTACTAGAAGTCACCGACATTCCGAAAGATATTCAGCCTTTGCCCAGATCCTCGGCCTCAGTTGCCCTCAACGCACCTATCCGCATTATTGGATATCCCTACACCACCGAGGATTCGACAGTTGCAACAGGAGAAGTCATCACCAAGACTGACCAAGAGTTAGAAATGTCTGCAATTATAGCTCGCGGTAATTCTGGTAGTCCCGTATTAGACCAGCAAAATCGCGTTGTTGGCGTTGTGTGGAAAGGTAGTTACACCATCAGTCGAACACAGAATCAAGAGCTGGTTATATCTGGTACTGGTACTACTGCTGCTTTGCCGATCCAATCAGTTACAGAACAACTGAAAGATTGGGGTATTGATTAGGCAATTGCTGTAATGCTTTAGGTTTTAAAAATGGAAGGTTTTTAGGCATAAACTTTCCTGGATTCATAAGTGTCTGAGGCTTCGGCATCTTCTAAAGTCAGAAATTCGTGTAATTCATTAATAGAAAGAGGCCTGAGACAAACATCAGACTCTAATTCATAGACTTGGAAAAATGACTCCATAGCTTAGCTTGTTTGAGTTTATCAATAGATTGTTCAGGAGTATTTCTTTGACCCACCCAGCCATTGTTTAAACAAAAAAAACCAATAATCAGCCTTTTATCTGAGAATCACAGTGTAGAAATCAATCATATTTTATTGAGAAATTAGTTTTAATGGACTCAGCAAATTTTGAAAACACACTAATAATTTAACACAAAATCGCCCATCTGAGAATAACCTCCGCAGAAACACCTAATCCCCAGAAAGGTATAGAATACTTAGGATATAGCAATCAATTTACCCACTATGACAGAAGACAAAACATTGACAACCGCTAGCGGAATTCCGGTTGCAGATAACCAGAATTCCTTGACAGCAGGTGAACGCGGGCCTATCCTCATGCAGGATTTTCACCTGATGGAAAAACTGGCTCACTTCAACCGGGAACGCATTCCTGAGCGCGTTGTCCATGCAAAAGGAGCCGCTGCATTTGGCACGTTCACCGTCACCCATGACATTACTCGCTACACCAAAGCTCAGCTATTCTCAGAAGTTGGCAAAGAAACTCAGGTTCTCCTCCGTTTCTCTACAGTAGGCGGCGAACAAGGTTCAGCGGATGCCGAACGTGACCCCAGAGGTTTTTCGATCAAGTTCTACACCGAAGAAGGGAACTGGGATTTAGTAGGCAATAACACCCCTGTTTTCTTCATCCGCGATCCGCTCAAATTCCCTGATTTGATCCACACGCAAAAGCGCCATCCCCAAACGCATCTCAAAGATGCTGACGCGAAGTGGGATTTCTGGTCGCTGAGTCCAGAAGCTTTGCATCAGATAACTATTCTGTTTTCCGATCGCGGTACGCCGAAAAACCACCGCCACATGGACGGTTTTGGCAGCCATACGTTCAGCCTAATCAATGCTCAAGGAGAACGGGTTTGGTGCAAATTCCACTTCAAAACCATGCAAGGTATTGATAATTTCACCGCCGAAGAAGCGACGCAGATCAAAGGCAAAGACCCCGATCATGCGACTCGCGACTTGTTTGAGGCGATCGACCAAGGTAATTATCCCAAATGGCGGTTTTGCATTCAAGTAATGACCGAGGCCCAAGCCGCAGAGTATCGCGAAAACCCTTTTGACTTGACGAAAGTGTGGAAGCACTCAGAGTTTCCGTTAATTGACGTGGGAATTCTGGAACTCAATCGCAATCCACAAAACTTTTTTGCTGAGGTGGAACAAGCGGCATTTTCTCCTTCTAATGTCGTTCCAGGTATTAGCTTCTCTCCAGACAAAGTGCTGCAATCTCGCATCATGTCTTATCCAGATGCTCAACGCTACCGTCTCGGTGCAAACTATCAGCAATTGCCCGTAAATCAACCAAAGTGTCCGGTGATGCACTATCAACGGGATGGCGCAATGGCACCGGGTAACAACGGTGGTAGCGGGCCCAACTACGAACCAAACAGCCACGAGGATGCGCCGAAGCAAAACTGTGTTTATGCTGACCCAGCTTGGGACTTAGGAAATGTCAAAGTCGATCGCTACGATCACCGTCAGGGAAATGACGATTACACCCAAGCAGGAGACCTCTATCGCTTGATGAAACCCGACGCACAGCAGCGGCTTATCGCTAACATTGTGGAAAGTTTGAGTGCAGCAAAATCGGAGATTCAGATGCGCCAATTGTGCCATTTTTTCCGCGCCGATCCGAATTATGGCCGCCAAGTCGCAGAAGGCTTAGGAATTGCGATCGATCCGTCTATGATGCCCGCTGCTGGTCAACCGGTTGGTGTGTAAGCTGCTACACATCTAATTTGACAGTCAGTTTGTCCGATCGGATTGTCGGATGGTTAAGAAAGCCCCTCTTTCTATTCAATTTAGATGCGTAATAGCTTAGAATCTGAGAACATTTAATAGACATCTGCTTAAAAGCAGATGTCTATTGGAACTATGCGTGTAATAGGCACTCTTAGCCCGCGTCTTAGGTGCAAGCTAAATGCAGTAAAGCTTAACGTCATGGAGTTGGGGGCGATCGTGATTTTTTACAAAGGTCTCTTGCAAAGCGACAGAACCAACTAAAATAAGTTGAGGAACTGCAAGAAAAACCAAACAAGGGAAACAAAACTATGACTTTACCAGTTGGGTGCGCTGCCCCTCAATTTACCGCCAAAGACACTAATGGCAACACAGTATCCCTGTCCCAATTCGCAGGTAAAACCGTAATCTTGTATTTCTACCCGAAAGATGACACCCCCGGTTGCACAAGACAAGCCCAAAGCTTTAAAGCAGCTTATGAAGAATACAAGGGCAAAGATCTTGTAGTTCTCGGTGTCAGCCGAGACAACGAAGAGTCGCACCAAAAGTTCACAGAGAAATACGGTTTACCTTTTCAGCTATTAGCAGATGTTGATGGCACGATTACCAAAGCTTACGATGTCGAGAAAGGCGATTATGCCAAGCGCGTTACTTTCGTCATCGACGGTACTGGCAAAATCATTCAAGTTTATGAGGGCGAAACCCTGAAAGTTGACACTCACGCTCAAGATATTCTTGTCACCATAGTTTAGTCGAAGTTTAGCCGATCGCACTAACACTCCTACACGCACCAAACGGCTAAAAACCCGGTTTCTTCCTAGATGCCTCGTTGCTATAGGCAATATTGTCCTAGGAACCGGGTTTTTTTCGTAAGTCCTGACTCAGGAAGTGAGGGGTCAAAGGTACAGGGGGAAGCAACTTACTCGAACTAAATTCCTTCCCTCAAAACTTGCACCACAAATCCTCTCAACCAGGCATATATTCGGTTAAGGTGCTCATTGTACGCCTAAAGTGAGATTTGTGGCGCCACTCCCGCCAATAATTAAAAACTTATGCTGGAAAAGGCATTAACCGCCCGTAGGGTGAATCTAGGGGCGATTTTGTCCTAGTTCAGGTCATTGTGTTTAATAAAATCAGAAGTTATCCTTGCTTTAGCTGAATAATTAAGTAGGTAGGGGGATATATAATGACAAACAGCAACATTATTTTAAGTTACTTAGGCCCGCGAGAAATTGAGGTCAATAGAGCCGCGGTCTTAGTTGGCACTTTTGACAAAAATCTAGTGGCAGCGATTTCAGCAACAGAAGGCTCCAATGCCCTGAATGTAGGGATAAATCCCTCTAGAGGCATTTGGAACATCAGTTTAGAAAAAGGATTCGATAGCGCAGGAACTCGCACACTGCAGGTGAGGGCAAGTGATAAGACAGGCAAAGTAATCGGCCAACAAACAATTAACATCAAAGTTAATCCTGCTTCTCTGTCACCCGCTCAATTTTTCACGTTAATTACTCTCACAGATACCAAATTTAAAGCCGGAACGCTGCCCGCCAGCAATCTCAACGAGCTGCAAAAAGCGGACATACCAGCAGGGAAAATTTATCAAGTTACTGACTACGAGTTAGAAGACGGACATCTGAATGTTCAACTAAATAATCCAATTAATCCGGTAGGAAAGTCCGGCTTTTTCTACGAAAAACACGTACTCATCACCAAAGGCGCAAAAATTCTCATATTCGATCGCGCTGAGTTGCCGGTTCCGCCGCCTGGAATGCAGTTACTGTGGGTGATAAAAAAGACCTGGTTAAAGTTCACCCCCGTAGATTCTGGAACTTTAGGATCAACTCAGAAATTACAATTTAACCTGGGAGAAACTTTCAATCTTCTTGGCTACGCTTGCGTGGAAAACCATTTCCGAGTCGCTTTTGCTCGGGCAGTTCCTAACCTAGGAACTTCGGGATTTCTGTACTGGCAGCACGTCCAAATTTTGCGAGACGGCAGGGGAATTGAGTATGATAGAAATGCAGTTACGATGACAATCATCAAAACGACTGTGTTTAAAAAGCGGCCGATAAATGCCGCTAGCCTGCCACCCCAAGAAAAAATTACATTGCCGGCGGGAATGATTTACGGAATTGCCGGATTCTCGATCGAACAAAGCCACATTAAAGTCTCGCTGACCGAGAATTTGCCGCAATTTGGCAATACGGGTTTCATTTATCCCGATTTTGTGCAATTCAGCCGCGGTGGCAAATCTTTTAATCCCGCTGTGAATTTAACTTATCAAGGGCCGTCAGAAGTTTTAGTCAATCAGCCGATCGTCCTTCGGGGTACTTTTGACCGGCAACAAGCAGCAAAAATTGAGGTGATAGCTGAGGATAAATTTCCCCTAACCGTCACTCTAAACCAAGAAGCCAGCACTTGGCAAGTTAATTTGTCTAAAGGATTTAGCGTAGCGGGATCTCGGTGGCTTAGGTTGCGGGCAACTGACAGCAAAGGCAACGTTACTGGCAGCCAAATAATTTACATTACCGTAACTTCCGATCCGCTAACTGTCGGACAAGGTTTGACCTTAAAAATAGTTTCTGATACTTTGTTTAAGGTAGCTCCCCTTGATTCTTCCCGGCTCAACAATCAGCAAAAAGTTTTTGTCAAAGCAGGCCAGACGTTGACCGTTAGCAAATACGGATTTATTGACGGGCATCTCAAGGTGGTTCTGGATTCAGCAATTTGGCCTGTCGGCACTTTTGGCTATTTTTATGAACCCGACGTTCAGTTAGCCAAAGGTACTCAAATCCTAAAATTTAACCTGGCTGACGTACCGAATAGCAACGTCAGCGCTCAACTTTTGGTAACTCAAACAACTCAGATTAAAGCTAAGCCCGAAGATTCATCGAAACTGCCGGCGGATCAAATGGCTGACCTACTTTTAGGCACTACCTATGCCATCACTGGTTATGCCTGCATTTTGGGGCATTTCCGAGTAACTCTTGCCGAATCTATTCCCGGTTTCGGCAATATCGGATTTATTTATTGGCAGGACGTTAAAATTAAAAAAGACGGCAAAGAAGTTCCCTTTGACCCCGATGCTTTGACCATGACAATCCTGCAAGCAACTGTCTTTAAAAAACGGCCGGTAGATTCTGCTAGCCTGAGCAGTAGCGAGAAAACTACGCTGCCTTTAGGTCGAGTTTACGGCGTGAACAGCTACGGTGCGGAAGGATCTCACCTGAAAGTTTCCCTGACTGAAGAACTGCCTAATTTTGGCAATACAGGTTATGTTTTTCCTAGTTTTGTTCAGTTCAAGCGGGGAGATAAAATTTTCGATCCGGTTCCGAACAATGTGGAATTGAACGTGCCCTATTTTTCGCAGCGGGACAATCCGCGTTTTGACTGGTCTACTTGCAACGTAACTTCGATCGCCATGGTGCTTTATTATTATGGCCTTCGTTCTGAGTGGGGCGGACAGTTGGAGGATGAGTTGTTGCAGTGGTGTTTCGATTATGCCGGCCAGGGTTCTCAAACGGATCACAGTGTGCTTTCGGCGCTGATTCAAGCTTACGGGTTTAAGACGAGTTTTAGTACGACTCGCACGTGGGCAGAAGTGCGATCGGAATTGCTGAATCGGCGGCCAGTAGTTTTAGCCGGAGATTTTACTGCGGCCGGTCACATTCTTACTGTAATTGGCTACAATTCTCAGGGTTATATCGTGCAAGATCCTTGGGGAAATGCACTCACTGGTTACAGCGATACTGAGGGGAGAAAGTTGATGTATCCCTACAGTTACGTCAATCAAGTTGCTGGGCCAGATGGGAATGTTTGGGCGCATTTTATCTATCCATAATCTACTCTACGGTTTGCAATTTTTGAGGCACTACGCCTATTAGTAAGGTGTGCATAACAGCTATTCGTAAGGTACTGAATGCACACCCTACCTAACTTAGGAAATCTTGCGCTTACTTTTGCGCTTTGCTGCGCCAATA
Organism: Microcoleus sp. Pol17C6; assembly: GCF_036701145.1. NCBI lineage: Bacteria > Bacillati > Cyanobacteriota > Cyanophyceae > Oscillatoriales > Microcoleaceae > Microcoleus > Microcoleus sp. Pol17C6. The sequence continues at coordinate 133,558 of NZ_JAUBQH010000005.1, read as the reverse complement.
CCTAAAAAGCTCAATCCTACTAAAGTACCAAACCAAGTAGAAGGTTCGGGTACAGCCTCAAACGATCCTTGAATAGCGATCGCATCATTAGCGCACTCGGCAAAAAAGTTAGCAATATAGTTACCCGAAGGCATTGAGGATTTATTGAAACTGAATCCAATTGTTTGAGAACCTACTGCATTAAACTGAGCAAAATCAAGACCGAGAGCGTTCAAAGTTGCTGGCGTTAAAAATTTGATTTCTCCTACTTTTGTACCCGTACCTATTGAGTTGAGAATAGTATAGTTTCCTGTTTGTTGAAAATAGGGGTCTGTGGCAGCTAAATCGCCCATTGATGGGGTGCCGCCTTGAGATGCCACTACCGTATTGAATTGGTTTAAATTGGTAAATCCAGAGTTAATTTGGGTGACGTTTTTAGCAGTAACGTTACTGTAAATGCCAGCCGTAGCTACGCTTGAGTCATTTCCTTCGGCAAAGCGGATACCAAACAAGCTGCCGTTTGCGTTAGCTGTATTGAAGTTTTGCCCGGAAAAATTGAAGAATAAATCGCCGTAGTTGATGTTGCCTCTTTGAGCTAGTGGGTCGGCATATCCTGCTAAACTTAGATTAGAGTTGATGGCGATGAAAGCTGTATCTGATGTTTCTTTGATGGCGATGCCGTAAAATTCAAATTCCCCGCCGCCGATTTGGGGCCCTGTCACGCCGTCGTTAAAGGAATCGATCGCATAATTCCAGCCGTTAGATAGCGTTGCTGCTGTAGCTTTTTGTTGCTGTAGTGCGAAAAGGGCACAGAAAATAGCCACTGAGTAAGTCCAGTGGATGCTGTTTTTAGCAATGGATTTCATAAAATGCTCCCTAGGAATCATTGTTAAATTGTCAAGTCTGCTCGCTCGACTGTTTTTAATTTTTAGTAAATCATACCTTCTGACCGAATTTCTTAAAGTTTTGCTAAAAATTTGGTCGGGCTACATCCTATCAACTAGATTGGTTAAAACAACCAACTCATGCCCGTAGCTCAATACAAGAATTACGCAGGCACAGTATTATAGTGGGGCTGCATAAGTCCTGTAGGTGCAAATAAACCGACTACCGGGTTGGGGCGGTTGAGAACAGCAATAAACTGCCTGCAAGTTCTGATCTAGGCGGTACCCGCCTCTACAATATCTTATTGTTTTTTCATGCTGAGCCATTTAATTGATTTTTTATTAATTACCAATTAATTTTGACAATTGGGGGCGTGAGGTTATGGATGCCGAGGCCGGATTTTATTAATAATTCGATTGTTTGATTAATAATTTTCATAAATAGTCTTTCATCCCCAGCCCTGTTCAATAATTATAATTACGTTGGTTGGGATGACTTGATTCCTCAAACTCCTCAAATGCCGCTCGCGCACAACAATTTTACTAATTTTACCATCAGCTTTCCACCCAAGCGGCTCTCAATTGAGCATCAAAACTGTGAATCACCACTTTTTCTGTAAGTGCCGCACAAAAGGATAATTGGATAATCAAAAAAAATCATACGGCAAGAACGATCGCAAGTTTTGAGAACACCCAATCAACTTCCGGCCCTACATCCGCTGCAGGCATCGTGGGTTCATTCTAACTCGGCCGATGGTTTCTGCACTCTTATGCGCTGCATAAATCAATCAAATTTTTAAATGCTGTTAATATATCGCCGACAGTTCGTTGACAATCTTGACTCTTCCCTTGAGCACAGAACGCAGCAGGCGGTTGATCGAATGTCTCTGTTCCTCGTCGAGAGAGTCGTCCAAAACAGCGGCCATCAAGCCGTAGCGATCGGCTAAAGTCAAACAACCTGTATCCGTAACAGAAGCAAGCATTTCGGAAATAGCGCCGGGGATAAGTTGAACTGAAAACATGAGACGTTCCCTGAATTCGATACTTATATCATCTCTCGTTGTCCGAAAATTAATAGTGACGCTGGCATAGCACACAACGTGATGTTTTGAGGCAAACTGTGTGACAGCGACCGCTCTAATGTTGTGACGATCTCGTTTTAAGTCTGCGATCGCACTCACAACATTAATCTTAGATATTCCAATTTCCCCCTCTTCCGTCGTAAATCTAAAGATTTAGAGAGATTTTTCGGTTTTTTGGGTGTCTTTACCCATCTCCCATGTATAAAACGCATCGGCATTATGCGAAATATTCATAAAACTCAATATTTTGTAAAAATAGCTACGAATATTTACAATCGTGGGCTTTACATTAGCTCATAACAAAGGTGCATCGAAACGCAGCGATCGACCGAATCATCGGTAGCAACTATAACCATAAATAGTTTGGCGACGTTCGAGCCAGCCCCCAGTAAAGCTCAAGTTTACCGAAGACCAACCATGCTTAAAAGAAATTCCATCTAGTAACTAAATATACAGTTTTAAATCCATACAGTCACTAAGGTTAGCAGGAAACACACACTTTATGCTCCAAGTCAATACCTCCCCACACAAGCCAGCAGCGAGGGTAAACCGATGACCCAAACAATAGAACCCAAAGCCCAAGCGAGCCTGAACAAGTTTGAAAAACTCAAAGCCGAAAAAGATGGCTTAGCATTAACAGCCGAACTCGACCACTTCGCCGCAATTGGCTGGGAAGCAATGGACGAAATCGATCGCGAGCACCGCCTCAAATGGCTCGGCATCTTCTTTCGACCAGTAACTCCCGGCAAATTCATGATGCGGCTGCGCTTGCCCAACGGCATCATTACTAGCAATCAAACCAGAACGCTAGCAGAAATCGTCCAACGCTACGGCGACGACGGCAGCGCCGACATCACCACCAGACAAAACCTGCAATTGCGCGGAATTCGCATCGAAGACGTACCCGACATCTTCCGCCGCCTCAAAGAAGCGGGCATGACCAGCATCCAGTCTGGCATGGACAACGTACGCAACATCACGGGTTCCCCAGTCGCGGGCCTGGACGCCGACGAACTGATAGATACGCGGGAACTGGCGAACCAAGTCCAAGACTTGATTACGAACAGCGGCGAAGGCAACCCCGCGTTTTCAAATTTGCCGAGAAAGTTTAATATTGCGATCGCAGGCTGCCGCGACAACTCAGTCCACGCAGAAATCAACGACATCGCCTTCGTACCCGCTTACAAAGACGGCAACATCGGCTTTAACGTTTTAGTCGGCGGTTTCTTCTCCGCCAAACGCTGCGAAGCTGCAATTCCTCTCAACGCATGGGCAAGTCCCAGCGACGTTGTAGATTTGTGCAAAGCAATTTTAACTGTGTTTCGCGATCAAGGCCCGAGAGCAAACCGCCAAAAATCGCGCCTGATGTGGCTGATTGACGAACTCGGAATCGAACAATTCCGAGCCGAAGTCGAACAAGAATTAGGTCGCACTTTGCCCGCCGCCGCACCCAAAGATGAAATCATCTGGGAGAAACGCGACCACATCGGCATCTACCCCCAAAAACAATCAGGACTCAACTATGTAGGGCTGCACGTTCCAGTCGGACGGCTGCAGGCATCGGATTTGTTCGATTTGGCCAGAATTGCCGAGGTTTACGGCAGCGGTGAGCTCAGGCTCACTGTCGAAGAAAACGTGATTATTCCCAACGTTCCCGACTCGCGGATTGAATCGCTGGTCAAAGAACCGCTGTTGCAGCGTTTTTCGCTCGATCCCGCACCGCTGACACGAGCCTTGGTTTCCTGCACCGGCGCCAAGTTTTGCAACTTCGCCCTCATCGAAACCAAAAGCCGCTCCGTGGCAATGATTGAGGAACTCGAAGCCGAACTTTCAGTACCCAAACCGGTCAGAATTCACTGGACGGGTTGCCCCAATTCCTGCGGTCAACCCCAAGTAGCAGACATTGGTTTGATGGGAACAAAAGTTCGCAAGAACGGCAAAACCCTCGAAGGTGTAGACATTTACATGGGAGGAACAGTCGGAAAAGACGCTCATTTGGGTACTTGCGTCCAAAAAAGCATCCCTTGCGAAGACCTCAAACCAGTGCTGCATCAATTGTTAGTCGAGCAGTTTGGGGCAGTTCCCAAAGAGATTACAGGGGATGTAGCTGTGCTGAACCGGCAACTGCAACTGACGGTTGACAGGGACGAAACGGCAGTCCCCGCAGCCAAACCTCAGACATCTACTGTCATTTTCGCTCGATCGGGCAAAGAAGTTGCTTGCAGCGAAGATGAGTTCATTCTCGATGTTGCCGAACGGGCCGGAGTCGAACTTGACAGCAATTGCCGGTCGGGAAGCTGTGGCACTTGCCAGCAAAAACTCCTTGAAGGCCAAACAGTCTACGACAGCCAACCCGACGCGGCCCGAGACTTAGAACCAGGGTTCATTTTAACTTGCAGCGCGCGGGCGATCGGCAAAGTGTCGATCGACGCCTAATCTCACATTGTGAGATGCGATGCGAAGGTTCCGAATCAATCTCACATCTCACATTTCCACGATCTCAAAGTACAACAACAATTCAAGACAAATGAGCAACCTTTCCCGAAGAAAATTCATCATCACCGCCGGAGCAACAGCAGCCGGCACCCTCCTAGCGCACGGTTGCAGTTCCAGTTCCCCCACATCTAGCGCAACTCCCAGCGGCGCCACACCCAGCGCCACCCCAGCAGTCAACATCAACCCCGCCGACGCCCCAGAAGTTACCGCAGCCAAACTCGGATTCATCGCCCTCACCGACTCAGCACCCTTAATCATCGCCCAAGAAAAAGGGTTATTTGCCAAGTACGGCATGAAAGACGTACAAGTTACCAAACAAGCATCTTGGCCAGTTACTCGCGACAACTTAGAACTCGGTTCCGACAAAGGTGGCATTGACGGCGCCCACATCTTATCCCCGATGCCTTATCAAATGGCATTAGGCACTATTACCAAAGGCAATCAGCCAGTCCCCATGTATCTTGTCGCCCGGTTAAATACTAACGGCCAGGCAATTTCCCTCAGCAAAAAATACCTAGATTTAAAAGTAGGTACTGACAGCAAACCTCTCAAAGAAGCCCTCGCCAATCAAAAAATTGCTATAACTTTTCCCGGCGGCACCCACGACTTGTGGATGCGCTACTGGCTAGCAGCCGGCGGTATTAATCCAGATACAGATGTTTCCGTGATTCCCATACCCCCGCCCCAAATGGTAGCGAACATGAAATCTGGCAGCATGGAAGCCTTTTGCGTAGGCGAACCTTGGAATGCTCAGCTAGTTACTCAAAAGGTAGGATACACGGCCTTAGTAACCGGAGAACTTTGGAAAGACCACCCAGAAAAAGCTTTTGCTTTAAGAGGAGATTGGGTTGACAAAAACCCCAAAGCTGCTAAAGCAATAACAATGGCCGTACTGGAAGCCCAGCAGTGGTGCGACAAGGCAGAAAATCACGATGAAATGTGCCAAATCATCTCTCAAGATAAGTGGTTAAAAGTTCCAGTAGCAGATATTATCGGTCGCTCTAAGGGTCAAATTGACTACGGTACCGGCCGCATTGAAGCTGCCAGCCCAGTGGCGATGAAATTCTGGGCTGATAATGCTTCTTATCCCTACAAGAGCCATGATACTTGGTTCTTAACTGAAAATATTCGTTGGGGTTATATGCCGGCAACTACCGACATCAAAGCCACGGTTGATAAAGTTAACCGCGAAGATATTTGGAAAGCAGCAGCGACAGCACTTGGCGTTCCCGCTGCCCAAATTCCTACTACCACTTCTCGCGGTGTTGAAACCTTCTTTGACGGCGTAAAGTTTGACCCAGAAAAACCACAAGAATATCTGAATGGTCTGGCAATCAAAAAAGCATAATTAGTTTGTCAAGTGTCAACACTTGACAAACGCCTAAAATTGACGGTGTTGGGCAGAGTGAAACGGAGGGCTCGTTCCAAGGGCTAAACCTGCTAAGCTCTGTTCAAAGTATCTACAAATAATCGATTATTCACAAGACTGCAAAAACAAAAATGGCAACAAACCTCGCTGTTACTAAAAGCAAAAATCCAGTAAATTTCGTTCTGGATCAGGTTCAAAAAAACCGCCGAAAAATCATCCGCCCGCTGGTAGCAATTACAGTTCTGCTCATAATCTGGCAAATCCTCTGCCACGATGCCTCATCCACCTTGCCGGGGCCAATCAAAGCTGTCCAAGAAAGCTGGAATCTGATTATCAATCCTTTCTTCGACAACGGCGGTACAGACAAAGGCTTGTTCTGGCAAATTTTGGCTAGCTTGCAGCGGGTGGCGATCGGCTTTACTTTGGCAGCAGTTCTTGGCATCAGTTTAGGCATCCTGATCGGCACAAACTCCTTAATGTTCGATGCTTTAGACCCGCTGTTTCAAGTATTCAGAACTATCCCGCCCCTGGCTTGGCTGCCGATCGCCCTGGCAGTATTTCAACAGTTCAATCCCTTTGAAGGCATGGGGGTAAAAGCTAACGAAGTATCAGCACTATTCGTAATCTTAATTACCGCCATCTGGCCGATCCTAATTAACACCACAGTAGGCGTTCAACAAATACCCCAAGACTACAGAAACGTCGCCCGCGTCTTGCGCCTCCCCAATCAAAAATACTTCTGGAAAATCCTGCTTCCCTCTTCAGTTCCTTACATCTTCACTGGCTTGAGAATTGGTATCGGTTTGTCTTGGCTGGCGATCGTAGCTGCGGAAATGTTAGTCGGCGGCGTCGGCATCGGGTTCTTCATCTGGGACGCTTACAATAGTTCTAGACTCAGCGCAGTGATTCTAGCAGTGCTTTATGTAGGAATTGTCGGTTTAATTTTAGACAGAATCGTTGGTTTCATCGCTTCCAAAGTTGTTCCTGAAGAACAGAAATAGAATTTGGGCATCGGGCATCGGGCATCGGGCATCGGGCAGGGCGAATTGGGAATGGGGAATGGTTGCCAACTACAAACTGGTAGAAATTAGTTGTAAATTAATGCCCAATGCCCAATTCCCAATGCCCAATTAATAATCAGCATCATACAAATTACAAACTAACCTAAAATTACCATGTCAGTATTTGTTGAAGTAGACCACGTTGACCGCGTATTTAACTTGCCCAATGGAGAGCAATACATCGCTCTTAAAAATATCGAACTGAAAATTAAAAAAGGAGAATTCATCACCTTAATTGGACACTCTGGCTGCGGCAAATCTACGCTGCTAAATATCATCGCCGGCCTCGACAAAGCAAGTCAGGGCGGGATTACTTTAGAAGGGCGCGAAGTCCGCGATCCAGGCCCGGATAGAATGGTGGTGTTTCAAAATTACTCGCTGCTACCTTGGCTGACGGTGCGCGAAAATATTGCCCTAGCAGTAAATGAAATTTACAGCGGTAACTCTCAAGAAGATCGCGAGTTGGTGATCGAACACCACATTAAATTGGTCGGACTCGGACACGCGGCAGACAAACGACCAGGCGAAATTTCTGGGGGGATGAAACAAAGAGTTGCGATCGCCCGCGCCCTGGCGATTCGCCCGAAATTGCTGCTTCTAGACGAACCCTTCGGAGCTCTTGATGCTTTAACTCGCGGCGGTTTGCAAGACCAGTTGATGAAAATTTGCGAAGAAAGTAAAGTCACCAGCGTGATGGTAACTCACGACGTGGATGAGGCTTTATTACTGAGCGATCGCATTGTGATGCTCACCAACGGCCCGGAAGCGCAAATCGGGCAAATCCTCGAAGTGAACATTCCCCGCCCCCGCAAGCGCATGGAAGTTGTCAACCATCCGAGTTACTACGCGCTGCGTAACGAAATGGTTTACTTCCTCAACCAGCAAAAGCGGGTCAAACAGCGCCGGGCCAAACAACAACCACCTGTCATCGCCCGCAACGGCCTGGAAAAAATCAACCTCGACATCGGCTTTATTCCCCTCACCGACTGCGCCCCCTTAGTAGTAGCTAAAGAAAAAGGATTTTTCAAAGCCCACGGCTTGGAAGAAGTTACTCTCAGCCGCGAACCGGGCTGGAAAGCGATCGCCAAAGGAGTCGCCGAAGGACGGCTGGACGCGGCGCAAATGGTCGCAGGAATGCCGATCGGGATGCTGTTGGGCCTCGACGGTGAAGCCCCTGTACCCGTCTGTAGCGCCATGACGCTCTCTCGCAACGGCAATTCGATTATTTTCAAAAAAGACCTTTACAGACAAGGCATTCGGACATTAGAGGATTTCAAAGCTGCGATCGCCAAGAGTCCCGATAAAGTTCACACCTTGGGCATGGTACACTCGGCCTCCATGCACAATCTGCTGTTCCGCTACTGGCTGGCTGCCGGTGGCATCGACCCCGACCTCGACGTGGGCTTGACCGTGATTCCGCCCCCGCAGATGGTCGCGAATTTAAAAGCAGGCAACATTGACGGCTACTGCTCAGGCGACCCCTGGAACTCCCACGCAGTCAACAGTGGTACGGGTTTTGTTATGGCCCGTTCCCTGGATATTCTGCCCGGACACATCGAAAAAGTTCTCGGTGTTAGCGAAGATTGGGCTCAGAAATATCCTCAAACCCACCTCGCCCTCGTCAAAGCGCTTTTGGAAGCCTGCGAATACTGCGACGATCGCCGCAACCGCGAAGAAGTCCTAGGATTGATCAGCCAAGAACAATACATCGGCGCCGATCCGAAAGACATCCGTCCGGGGTTCCTCGATCCGTACAACTCCGGTACGGAGGCAGAACCCGAAATGCTTTACAACTTCAACCAGTTCTACGTTGACAAAACCAATTTTCCAGACCGCCTAGAAATGGTGTGGGTGATGGCGCAGATGGCTCGCTGGGGACTGATTCCGTTCCCGAAAAACTGGGTGGAAGTGGTCGATCGAGTTTTGCGGCCTGATGTTTTCGGTCAAGCCGTGCGCGAATTGGGTTTGCCGGATATCGCCAGAGATCGCCGGACGATCGAGCTATTTGACGGCACTGTGTTTAATCTCGACGACCCGATCGACTATCTTCAGAATGTCAAAATCAAACGCGGCCTTCGCATTGAAGAAATTCTAATTGAACAAATAGGCAGTCAATGTTCCATCAAACTGCCAGCATAATCAGCAAATAGGAAGAGGGAATGAGGAGCAAGAAATCAGGAAACAAGACTCCACATTTTCCGCTTCCTAACTCCATAATTTCAAATTCTCAATCGAAAGTTGTCATGTCTAATTCCCCGATCCAAAATCCCAATCCTGAAAATATGCAAACTCTCAAAACCCCCGAAACAACCGAAATTCAAACGCCAAAGCAAGACTTTCTTACTATTAAAGATGTATCGAAAGTCTACCAAACTCCTAAAGGTCCTTACGTCGTTCTCGACGGTGTAAACCTGACTATTAATGAAGGCGAATTTATTTGTTTGATCGGTCACTCTGGCTGCGGCAAATCAACTTTGCTGAATATGATTGCGGGATTTAACGGGCCGACAAACGGAGAAGTGGCTTTGGAAGGTTCGCAGATTACTGAACCAGGCCCCGATCGCATGGTGGTGTTTCAAAACTACTCGCTGCTACCGTGGCTGACTGCTACTGAAAATATTCACCTCGGCGTTGAAAATGTTTACCCGGAAAAGTCCGCAGACGAACACAATACGATCGTCAAGGAACACTTGGAATTAGTGGGGCTGACCGAAGCTTGTAACAAAAGACCAGGCCAATTGTCCGGGGGGATGAAACAGCGGGTGGCGATCGCCAGAGCTCTGGCAACTCGTCCCAAACTGTTGATTTTGGACGAACCTTTCGGAGCTCTAGACCCTATTACCCGGGAAGAGTTGCAGGAAGAATTGCTGAAAATTTGGCGGAAGGAAAAAATTACCGTCATTATGATTACTCACGATATTGATGAGGCTTTGTTTTTGGCCGATCGCATCGTGATGATGACCAACGGGCCAGCAGCTTCCATCGGCGAAGATATGCACGTTCCGTTTAGCCGTCCCCGCAACCGGGCGCGGATTATGGAAGACCCGAAATACTACGAACTTCGCAACTTTGCTTTGGAGTTCTTGTTTTCTCGCTATGCCCACCACGAAGAAGGTGAAGCAACGGACTCGGAGACAGAAGCCGTCGCGCTACCGATGCCCTTACCTGCTAGCAAAAAGCCTGCGATTGCTGACAGGCAGATCGCACCTGCACCTTTTGTGTCTCACGCTGCCGAACCCCTAGAAGCTTCGCCGATCAAACGCGGCATCCTGGCAGCCTCGTGGTTCGTAGCAATGGTTACTTTAGCTGCAGTCAATATGTCTGCTATTTCCAGCCAGCTAAAGCAAGCGAAACTAGAAGAAACTGCACCGCAGGCGGCGACTGCGGCGGTTGTGAGTTCACCCTCCAGCCCGCAAATTGCAGCAAGTTCGATCGCACCGACTGCTAGCCCTGCACCCATCGCTGCTGCTAGTCCTGCACCCAATGCCAGCCCTGCACCCATCGCTGCTGCTAGTCCTGCTGCCATCGCTGCTGCCCCTAACAGCGCGGGCGCGGCCAATGCAGCAACCACTGCCACATCAGAGATTTCTGACAAAGCCGAACTCGATGCGATCGGAAAGCAGTTGTATGCACAAATCGACCAAACCTGGAGAACAACTCCGACATTTACTGAAAGCTTGACTTATCGGGTCAAAGTAAAACAAAACGGGGATATCCTACATTTCGATCCCACAAATAAAGCAGCTAAAGATTTCGTCAAAGAAACTCCTCTGCCGGTTTTGCAAACTCCTGCAGGTGCCGCAGCAGGCGCTGAAAAAACTGCTGAGTTCCAAGTAACTTTTAGCCCCACCAACGGTGGCGTATTTGAAGTTAAACCAGGGAACTAGGCCACATAATACTACCGCACTAAATCTCACATTGCTATCAACAACTAGGTCAAAAGTATTACCTGCCCGATGTTTGACTTATGCAAAAATTTCTTCTAGCCCCCATCCTTGGGGGTGACAAGAGTTAGCTGGGAACTTCCTCTGTTTGAAGAAGATTTATTAGCAGCCAGAAGCTGACTAAAAGCGAGAGCGAGCGGGATTTTTAGTAAGATAGCGGGTAATTTTAAATCAGGGTATTGTCCGTTTCTGGGAAGCATATATGCGGAAATTTAGTAATTATTCTCACGTTATTTGCAGGAGCCCTCAGTTCCGACTATAATAACGAATTACGAATTACCCATTAGCTTTCAAAAATTAGCATCTAAAATCACCAGATGGAAACTATAAAAACTCTTTGCCCATACTGCGGTGTAGGTTGCGGTCTAGAAGTTGTTCCCGACAAAAAACAAAGTTGGAAAGTGCGGGGCGATCGCAATCACCCATCGAGTCAGGGCATGGTTTGTATTAAGGGAGCAACCGTAGCAGAGTCCATTCGGAGCGATCGGCTACTGTATCCGATGATGCGAGATACTCTCGACCAACCGTTCCGTCGCGCTAGCTGGGACGAAGCTCTCGATGCAATTGTTAACCGCATCCAAACAATTCGCAGCACCAGCGGCCCCGATGCTTTGTGCGTTTACGGGTCGGGTCAATTCGTTACAGAAGATTATTATGTTGCCCAGAAACTAATGAAAGGTTGTCTGGGTACTAATAATTTTGATGCTAATTCTCGCTTGTGTATGTCTTCAGCAGTCTCTGGATACGTTCAAAGTTTTGGCTCGGACGGGCCGCCTTGCTGTTACGACGATTTAGAATTAACAGATTGCGCTTTTATTATTGGCAGCAATGCAGCGGAATGCCATCCGATTGTATTCAATCGATTAGCAAAATACCACAAAAAGCATCCCCATGTCAAAATGATTGTGGTAGATCCAAGGCGGACTCCGACTGCTGAAGCGGCGGATTTGCACTTAGCAATTACACCGGGTACGGATATAGATTTGCTTAATGGAATTGCATATTTGCTGTTACGCAGACAAGCAATAGATTCGGAGTTTATTGAAGAATGCACGGCGAATTTTTCAGCTTTTGCTGAAGTTATTAGCAGCTACACGCCGGAGTTTGTAGCCTCGCGCTGCGGCATTACTGTCAGCGAGTTAGAAACGGCAGCAAACTACTGGGAACAGTCGCAGCGGGTTTTGTCGCTGTGGTCGATGGGAATGAACCAGTCGTCGGAAGGCACGGCAAAAGTGCGATCGCTGATTAATTTGCACTTGATGACTGGTCAAATCGGCAAACCGGGAAGTGGCCCGTTTTCCCTCACCGGCCAGCCAAACGCGATGGGAGGGCGGGAAGCAGGAGGACTGTCTCACTTGCTCCCAGGCTACCGATTTGTGAAAAATACTGAACACAGAACCCAAGTCGAGGAGTTTTGGGGAATCGCACCGGGAAGCATTTCCCCGAATCCGGGCCGCACAGCTTGGGAGATGATTACCGGTTTGGAAACTGGCGAAGTCGAGTTGCTGTGGATTGCAGCTACGAATCCGGTGGTGAGTATGCCGGATTTGGAACGCACTAAAGCCGCTTTGCTGCGATCGCCCTTTACTATTTATCAAGAAGCTTACTATCCCACTGAAACCTCCGCCTACGCTCATATCCTGCTGCCGGCAACGCAGTGGAGCGAAAAAACTGGGGTGATGACGAATTCCGAACGCCGCGTTACGTTTTGTCCCGGTTTCGACACTCCCTCCGGGGAAGCCCGCGACGACTGGAGGATTTTCGCCGAGGTGGGACGGCGGTTGGGTTTTGCCGAACACTTTGCTTTCGACAACAGTGCGGAGGTTTTTACAGAGTACGCGCAGTTGACGCGGGGCCAGCCTTGCGACATGACCGGTCTGAGCCACGAATACATCCGCCAAGAAGGCCCGCAGCAGTGGCCTTGCCGGGAAAACGATCCTGTGCATCCAGCCCAAGAAGCGAAACGGCTGTACACTGACAGGCGTTTTCACACTCCTGACGCGCGGGCGAGGTTTTCGGCTTATCACTCGCGGGGACTGGCAGAACCTCCCGATCCGAATTATCCGTTTGTGTTGACGACAGGAAGAGTTTACGGACATTGGCACACGATGACGCGGACGGGTAGAACAGAAAAAATTAATCAATTGCACCCCGATCCGTTTTTGGAAATTCACCCCCGCGATGCTGCCAAATTGCAGATTAAGGAGGGGGATTTGCTGGAAGTTCGATCGCGCCGTGGCAAGGCGCAGTTTCCGGCAAAAGTCACAAAGGCGATCGCCCCAGGTACGCTATTTGTACCGATGCACTGGGGTTCTCTGTGGGCTGAAGGTGCTGAAGCCAATGCTATGACTCATGCTGCAAGCTGTCCAGATTCCAAACAGCCCGAGTTAAAAGCTTGTGCGGTGCAGTTGGTGCTGGTTGGGGCAGAAACAGCAGCAGAAGTTGAGGAATTTAATTGGGCAAAATCCACCCTGGCCGTCACTTCTTGAGCTGCCGCCCAACTACTGGATGTTACAAATCATCGAAGAACGAGCGGGAAGCCGCGGGCGATCGACATGGGGAGGAACGTGGTTGACTTTCGGCGAGACGTTCGGCGAGCGCTCAGTCGAACTATTGGAGATTTACTCCAAAGATGAATCTGGGCTCTTGAACAAGACTCTAAAATTTTGCACTCTTCGCGACAGGAGTCCGGGGCTTGTATCCGTTTTTGGGGTAACAACCTCTCTCGATCGAGCAATTTTGAACCCGGACATACCCTACACATAAATCTTAAATCCCAAATCCCAGATCTAAAAGCTAAAATCGTTATGCCATTACGGAGCCTAAAAACTGCGTTTCCCCGCCAGAGCTCGGAAACAAGGAAAATTAAATTTATTTATTCTGAGTTGTTCCTTCTTGATGGGGGGTTTTTCCTTCGGGAGAATGTCTTCTGGTGGATGCCTTGTGCGTTCTTTTTAATTAATTGAGTCAGACAATTGCAGTTTGCACCTATAGGTGCTATAATCGTTTTACAAGGCTTTATTTTCGGCAGTACAGTTCGTTCGATCGGCGTTCCTCCGGATTTAAATCTCTACACACTCTGATTCTGGAGAATGTTCAATGTCAATCTATGTCGGCAATTTATCCTACGAAGTAACGCAGGAGCACCTCAACCAAACTTTTGGAGAGTACGGTACAGTAAAGCGCGTTCAGTTGCCTGCTGACCGGGAAACAGGTCGGATGCGGGGCTTCGCTTTTGTAGAAATGTCTACTGAAGCCGAAGAAGCTGCAGCCATTGAGGCTCTTGACGGTGCTGAGTGGATGGGTCGCGACCTCAAGGTCAATAAGGCAAAACCCCGCGAAGAACGTGGTTCTTCTAACAGCGGTAACTGGGGTAACAACGATCGCGGTGGCAATTCTCGTCGCTACTAAACCACCCGAGCTAAATTTTTAGCTCACTTGTGTATTCCGTCGGAGCAAGCTGGGAGTCAACAATCATTCTCTGTTGAGAATAGATAGTTAGTTCAGTGTAGCACCGCGCCTTAAAAGCCTCAAAATATTGCTAGACAATAGTTTGAGGTTTTTTCATGGCAAAAATTATTAATCAGGAGGTCGATCGCGTGCGATCGATTCCTAGCTGACAGGAAAAACTAGAAAATATAACAAGCAGAGAGAGTCGCCTTCCCCAGTGCCCGGGTGGCCCCGTAAAACCAGGCAATCACAGAGTTTGGCGCTTGCAAAGTGTACCGAACAATGACAGAATCATTAAGAATAAAGACTAAATCACTTTTATGCTGAAAAAAATATTTAGGCAAATTTCCAAGTCAAGTAGTGATGAAAATTTTCTGCATTTTACAGAAAGTGTAGAAGTAGTAATATCGAAAATTTTATCACTGGCGATGATTTGGGTAATTCTCCTCAGCGTTTGCGATTTGCTGATTTTTTTAGCAAAAGAATTGGTAAACCACACTGATAATTTGTTAAAAGACACGTTGTTTGTCATATTTGGGTTATTTTTAAATGTTTTAATTGCTCTGGAAATCTTGGAAAATATTACAGCTTATCTGAAAAAGCACGTAATTCAAGTAGAGCTAGTTATTGTAACTTCTTTGATAGCAGTATCTCGAAAAATAATCATTCTTGACCTGGAAAAGAAAACAGCAGCCGACTTGATTGGTTTGGCAATTGCAATTTTCGCGCTTTCCATCAGTTACTTGATAGTGCGGTGCACAAATAGAGGAAAGGATTAATATCGGGAATTGAGAAGTGGGAATTTTAAATAACTAATATAGCAATCCTCGCATCATTTGTGAATTTCTTACTCCCTCCCCGAACCCGCGGGGAGGGTTGGGGTGGAGTAAAAAATTTACGACTTATTTAGAATTGATCTATCATATCCGGTCGATTGACCAGAAATGATATTATTCCAATAAACCAGGAGGCGGCACAATTTCAATTCTGCCTTGTTCTAAGTCAACAACTGGCACAATCTCTTCCACAAAAGGAATCAATATTTTTGTGGATTTAGGCTCTTTAACGCGAATTTTCCGTGGTTTGCGGGTATTTCTGGGGTCAGCGTTGGCTTGTGGAGTTTCACGCTGTTTTGGCTTTTCTAATTCTGCGGCGACAGTTTCCGGCGCCGTTAGATTCGTTTCTACTTCTAAAAGGTCGTTACCTGCGGGAATAATATCACTTACCTTGCCTAGGATTTCCCCGGTTAACTGGTTAAAAACTTCCATACCGATCAAATCTTGGACGTAAAACTCATCAGATTCGAGGTAAGGTCGATCGGTCTTTTCAACAAACAACTTACAGCCCCGCAGCGCCTCAGCACCGTCGCGGTCTTTTACACCCTCTACCTCTACAGCATACAGCCCTTTGCCGGGAATGTAGCGACCGCCCAAAAACTCGATCGGTTCCGGTTCACTTTTGTTAGGGCGCAAAATCCACCGCTTCCCCGGTTCGATAAACCTTTCGGGGAAATCAGAATCGGGATAGACTCGCACTTCCCCGTCCAAACCTTGAGCTGCTACAATTTTACCGATTTCTATCCATTCAGACATAGATTATATCACTCTAATTGCTAGTAATTGATAATTGGTAATTGGAAATTGCTAATTGGTAATTGGTAATTAGGAATTGGTAACTAAGAATTATTCCATCGAACCTCTTGCGGATTTCCGTTAAATCCGTTAAATCCGTTACCGAACTTCCCTCTTCCATCAACATCCATCCGCTACATCCGTTAAATCCGTTAAACAATCCGTTGCCGAACTTCCTTCTTTACACCAATCCTGTTCTCAGTGCTACAACTGCTGCTTGCACGCGGTCATCCACTGCCAACTTATTCATAATACCGCGAACGTGAGTTTTAATAGTATTTGGACTCAAGTAAAGCGCCGCTGCTATCTCTGGATTGCTGTTACCTTCCACCATTAATTTTAACACCTCCAATTCCCGCTGCGACAACTGGCCAAAAGTAGTTGTAGAGGCAGGTATCGGGGGTTTAAGGTGTTCGATGACAGTCCGGGCAATTTGAGGGTCAAGATATGTAGCGCCCTCTGCTGCGGCTGCAATCGCTGCTAACAGCCTGTCTACAGAAGCACCTTTAATACAATAAGCATCAGCACCACTAGAAAGGGCAGCAATAATTTCAGTTTCTGCCGTGTGAGAAGTTAACATTACTACTCGAACTTCTGGCAGTTGTGCTTTAATTTGCTGCGTCGCTGCTATGCCGTCGAGCCGTGGCAAACCGATATCCATTACAATAATATCAGGTTTGAGTTTCAGTGCGGCTGCTACGCCTAAATAGCCATCTTCTGCTTGTCCTACTATTTCTATTTCTGGGGAATCGGCCAAAACTTGCTCTAATCCCAGTTGCATCATCGGGTCATCTTCAACAATTAAAATTTTCATAATACGAAGAAAGTTCGGCAACGGATTGTGTAACGGATGTAACGGATGTAAAGGATAGAAGGAAGAATGAAGTTCGGCAACGAGCAATGTACGGGATGTAACGGATGTAACGGATGTCAGTCCGATGGAAGTCGGAAGGAGGAAGATTACTTAGTTGTTAATATTTTACATGAACTTATACCAAACCAATAGCAAATAACCCAAACAACTAACTAATGACTAACTTTTAAAACCTCTACAAATTCGCCTGGTAAAATCCCGGTTTCCACTGGTGGCAAAACTGCTAAACCACTTGTATTGGCGAGGTTAATTAAATTCGCTGAATTTTGGCTGCCGCTAGCAGGTTCAAATTCCCAGACTCCGGCAACTAAATGCAGTTTACCCCAAATATAAGTTTCGCGTCGGCCAGGCGATCGCAATTCAGCATTACACCTAGCTTTGACAAACTCCGGCCCCCAAGCATCCGCGCCCAGCCCAGACATCTTTCTCAAAGCAGGCACAACAAACCGCCAACAACAGACTAAAGCCGAAACCGGATTTCCCGGCAAACCAAAATAGAGACAATCCGAATTTTTTTCACCTCGTTTAAACGCAGCAACCGTTAAAGGTTTCCCCGGCTTAATCGCCACAGAACTAATGTGAACTTTTCCTCCCAAATCCGCCAAAATTTTCTCGACATAATCGTAGTCTCCTACCGAGACGCCGCCCGTAGAAAGCACCACATCCGCTGTCGCCACAGCCAGGGATATCGCCTTGTTTAACGCCTCTTCATTATCAGGAACAATCCCCAATCGAATCGGTTCAAATCCCATTTGCGCCAACAAAACTGTCAAAGCATACTGATTCGAGTCTACCAGTTTCCCCGGTGCCAAAGGTTCGTCTGGCGAGACCAATTCGTCACCCGTAGAAAAAATTGCCACCCGCAGCCGTCGATAAACTGGAACTTGAATGCACTGGGCAGTTGCTAACACCGCCATTTCTGGGGCATAGATAACTGTACCGGGAGTTAGCAAAGTTGTTCCTGCTTGATAAAAAGCGCCTTTGTGCCTGACGAATGCTTGCGGTTTTTCAGGAGAAACTAAGATAAAAATACGATCGCCCTCACCCCTCGTTTCTTCCTGCATTACCACCGTATCAGCACCGGCAGGCATCACCCCACCGGTAAAAATTCGCGCCGCTTGCCCCGATTGAACGGTATTTTGAGGCTGATATCCGGCTGGAATCTCTTCAACTACTTCGAGTACCACGGGTTTTTCGGCGCTACAGTTTTCCACATCCGCAAACCGCACCGCGTACCCATCCATTGCTGAATTATCCCAATAAGGAAAGTCCAGGGAACCAGTGACTGGTGCAGCCAAAATTCGCCCCGATGCTGCCAGCAAGTCTACAGTTTCTACATCCTGCTGACTGTCGAGGGGTTGCGCCAAATTTAGAACGATCGATTCTGCTTCTTTCACTGACAGCATGACTGTCTCCTTATTTTGATAACACTCATGATTAAGTTTAGCAAAATATCCAGAGATATTGGTGATATAATTTTTTTGTATTTGGGCAGTCAACCTAATTTTTGGTGTTAATTGCTTATGACTATTTCTCGTTTGGTTGTTAGACTCAATTGTTTATCCTTATTTTTGGTGGCGATACTGATATTTTTCACTCAGCTTTCAGGGTTAAAAGTCAGCGATTTATTCTTTCCGCCTTATTCTTATCCCCATCCCAATGTCGCCTTGTTAACTCGGACTTTCCAAATTTTATGTTCTGTACCCGTCATTGTTTGTACTTTTACCTATAAATTAGCTCAAAGTATTCAACCGCGCACTTCAGACAATCGATTTATTCTGTTTTCGGCTTTGTTAACAGGTGGATTTTTACTAAATGAAATTTACAGAATTCATATATATATGGTAGCAGGGGGAATTCCTAAGCTAGGAGTAAGTCTTTTATACGCCGTGGTTTTGTCTTCCTACGGATGGTTTTTTCGGCGAGAACTACAGTTAACTCCCTACCAAATATTGTTAGCGGGTGTAGGCTTGTTGTTTTTTGCGATCGGCGTGGATTCCCTGCATTTAAAAAACAAGATATTCTCCAGTTTACTAGAGGGAGTACCTAAATTGCTTAGCGAAATCAACATTGCATTTTATTATTGGTATGTCTGTAACTGTTTCCTCCAAAAAGCGTTTGATAAAACTCTTAATAGCTAGTTATAACGATGTGATATAATGAGCGAAAGTGCATAAAAAGATATCCCTGAAATCCTCTTAACCATTAATAATAATATTTACAACATCTGCATCGATCGGCATTTATCCGCCTTCATATACATTATGTGGCTTAAAAATCCCCACGCATCCTGATAAAATACCATGATAGCAGTTACCATCAACTTCAACTCGATCGCCAAAATAACCGACGACCAATTTTATCAACTGTGTCGCGACAACCCCGATGTCAAATTTGAACGCAACGCCAAAGGAGAAATAATCGTCATGCCACCCACAGGAGGAGAAACCGGAAATTACAATTCAGAAATTAATGCGGATTTTGTGATTTGGAACCGACAAACTCAACTGGGAATTTGTTTCGATTCTTCAACTTGCTTCAAACTGCCAAGCGGTGCCAATCGTTCTCCCGATGTCTCTTGGATTGAAAAATCAAGATGGGATGCACTCACTCCCGAACAAAAACAAAAATTTCCTCCCATTGCCCCGGATTTTGTCTTAAAGTTAATGTCGCCAACCGACAGTTTAAAAGATACCCAAGACAAAATGCAAGAATACATGAATAATCAAGTAAAACTCGGCTGGTTAATCAACCGCAAAACCCGGAGAGTCGAAATCTATCGCCAAGGACAAGAAATAGAAGTTTTGGAATGTCCAACAGAACTTTCAGGAGAAGATGTTTTGCCCGGTTTCGTGCTAAACTTGAAAACACTGTGGCAATAACTAGACATATGGCATCTATCAGCGTTTATTTGCGTTCATCTTTCTCGTTCATCTGCGGTTAAAAAATACTATGGAAACCAATATAGAAACCACTGCAACCACTGGGTTAACAGCCCAACAACACAAACAGAAAATGCAGCGGCGCCAAGAAGTGCAATCACAGCGAATCGCTAACTCCTCCAAAGAAAAAGGTTTAATTATAGTCAATACGGGTAACGGTAAAGGCAAAACCACGGCCGCTTTGGGAATGGTTGTGCGATCGCTCGGTCACGGATACCGCGTCGCTATAGTACAATTTATTAAGGGAGCTTGGGAACCCGCAGAAAAAGCAGTTTTTCAACTCTGGGAAAAACAGCTAGAATTTCACGCAATGGGAGAAGGCTTTACCTGGGACACGCAAGACCGCGACCGAGATATTGAAACAGCTCAAAAAGCTTGGGAAAAATCCCTAACTTTTATCTGTAATCCCGAATTTAAATTAGTTCTTCTAGATGAAGTCAATATAGCATTAAAACTAGGTTATTTGCAAATCGAGCAAGTGCTTTCCGGGTTAGACAAAAAACCAGAAGAAACCCACATTATTTTAACAGGCAGAGGCGCCCCGCCAGCGCTAATAGAACGGGCCGACTTGGTGACAGAAATGACTTTAGTTAAGCATCCATTCCGAGAACAAGGGATTAAAGCTCAACCAGGCATTGAGTATTAATATTGTTTGTAGTCAAGACTTTTTCGCCCCTCTAAAATTTAAAAAAGAGCTATGCTGGCAACATCAGAGTAAAAGTTGATCCCTTGCCAAACTCGCTACTCACAGTAATTTTTCCCCCCAGCATCTGAGAGTATTTCTGCGCTATTGCCAAACCCAAACCCGTACCTCCGTACTTGCGGGTAGTCGAAGCATCAGCTTGCGTAAAAGGTTGAAATAATTTTTGTAGCTGTTCAGGAGTAATCCCAATCCCCGTATCAGTACACTTAATAATTAACAGTTCCGAATCCCTAATATTCTCGTCATTTTTAATTTTTTCCACGCTGAGTGTAACTGTTCCTTTATGAGTAAACTTAGCTGCATTGCTGAGCAAATTAAACAAAATTTGAGTAAACTTAATTTGATCCGAATACACTTCGCCAATATTATTAGGACACTCCACATTCAGACGATTAGTGTTTCGCAAAAATAGCGGTTCAACAGTTCTGGCTACATCTTGAACTGCCTCCGACACGTCAAAAGTTTCTAATTCAAGTTCCGCGTGACCGGCTTCAATCTTCGACAAGTCCAGAATATCATTAATTAAGGAAAGTAAAAGCTGGCCTGAATGGTGAATTCTCTCCAAATCCGACACAAAATTTTCTTCGCCCAAATCTAAAGCCTCTTCTTGCAGAATCTCGCTGTAACCGATAATCGCATTCAGAGGAGTTCGCAGTTCGTGGCTCATATTAGCCAAAAACTGACTTTTAGCCAAACTAGCGGCTTCTGCGGCTTCCTTTGCCTTGTAGAGTTCTGCCTCGGCTTGCAAGCGGTCGGTCACGTCGTGAGCCAGAACTAATTCAGCATTTCTGCTATCAAATACCAGAGCATAAGAAGTAATTTCTACATCAATAATTGTTCCGTCTTTTTTCTGGTGCTGCCACACACCTGCAAACTCAATACCGGCATCTACTTGGGATATATTTTCTAGCAATTTCGGCAGCTCTTTGGAGGGACGAAGGTCCGCAACGGTCATGTTGAGAAATTCGTCGCGAGTGTAGCCGTAGTGTTGGACAGCAGCCTGATTGACGGCTATAAATTCTAGAGTTTCTAAATCGTAAACCCACATCGGATGGGGGTTATTTTTAAACAAAAGTCTGTAGCGTTCTTCCGAGGCTCGCAGTTGGACTTCGGCTTGTTTGCGCTCGGTAATGTCGCGGACAACCGTGCAAATAATCTCGCGGCCGCCGTAGGAAATCACGCTCCCGCTCACTTCCACATCCACGCAGGAACCGTCTCGGCGACGGTAGAGAACTTCGCCAATTCTAAATTGTTTGTCCGTCAGCAGCAACTCGATATTGTTGTCAATTAGGTCTTTAGAGTAAGCGATGATATCGTAAATAGTCAGTTGCGAAATCGCATCAGGACTGTAATCGAGCAAGTTTCTAAACGCTGTATTGGCTTCCAAAAGGCGTTTGGTTTGAGCGTCCCACAGGAAAATGCAATCTGTAGCTTGCTCGACTACGGCTCTGTAGCGGGCTTTTTCCTCAAGTTGTTCGCTGTCGGCTTGGGCGATCGCACTCAACATTCCGTTGATAGTATGGGCAAGGTCGGACAACTCGTCTTCGCCCGTCACCGGCAGTCGCATCGAGAGGTCTTGGCTGCTGCTGACGTGGTTCACTGCTTTCGCCAAACCGCTCAACCGAGACAGCACCAGACGCTCTAGCAGTAGCAGAGTGCAGCCGACCAACCCAACTCCGGCTAACGCTACAGACCCCAGCAGGTACAGCAAACTAATTTGACCTTGCCGGTATATTTCTCTGGGGATATCAACCCGCAATAGCAGCGCAGGTTTGTTGTAAATATCGCGGATCAAAGCGTAACCTGCGATCGACTCTTCGCTTAAAGGACGCACCCAAATTGGTTTTTTTTCCGACAGTTTCTCCCGCGCTTGCTGAAAGTCTGCAGGCAACCGACCCTCATTCACGCTGTGTACGATTAGTGGCAAGCGAGTAATTTTAGAAACCTTCGCAATGCCCGCAGCATCCAAATTGCGCCCGAATATCAGCGTACCTCGGATCGGGCCGGTGCTTTTAGTCGTGAGAATAGGCCGGGAAGTAATCAGTATTGGCCCTGACGGTAGCAGCAGGATACCAGCGAGGCTGCTTTTGGCGTTGGGGTGCTGCAACAGCGGGTCGCTGAGAGAAATGCGCCGTTTTAATGCTTCTGGAACAGGCGTTAGTTTCAGCTTTTGGCTGTCTAAACCCGTACTGTAAACTATTTTGCCAGAAGTATTGACAAATATGGCTATATTAACTCTTATATTAGCCAGCCCTTCTGGAATTAAATTGGAGGCAATGAATTTTGAGTTGCGGTTTTGGATGAAAGTGTAGGTGTCGTCCCAGGACGACCAGTCGGCAAAGCGCGAGTTAAAGTCATCTGCGGTTTGCCCGAACACATTGAGCACTCCCTTGACAACCTGTGTGGCTTCTTGTTCCTCTGCTTTGATCAGGCTGCCCAAAAGGATGCTTGAGGAGGCGACATACAGAATGCCAGTCAATCCAGCGATGGTAATGCCAATGATCGATAGTGTTTTCCGACGCAGTTTCATCTTGCCATGTGTGTGGTGTCCGTCCGAAATTCTCAACTTAGGAGCAATTTTACTACTGTTTCCTGAACCCTGACCGAAAGCAATTTGGTCCGGGGGCGCCCGATGTATCAGTGGGGTTGCTTTCTTCAATTCTAAAATCTAAAATTTAAAATCTAAAATCGATTGACTGGTGGCGCAGCGCGTGTTTCCTACTTTTCCCACACCTGCTGTTTGTGAGATTCTTTGCAAATACCCAAGATGCGCCGATCGTTCTCGCTGATGGTAGAAATTGGGTAATACTGTTCCAGGTTTACGGAGTAGGGAGAGCGACTGCCGTCGTAAGTGTCAACTACTGTTAAATTTAACTGAGTTCGATCGCTTGTGCCGTAAAAACAGTAAAAAGCAGACCGAGGCAGGTAAAAAGCTCCTACTACCTTACTCTGCCGCATTTCAAATACAAAATATTCTTGTTTAATTTCATCTGGGTTGCTCGACTGGCCGTAGAGATAAATGCCCTCTCCTAAACCTGTGCTAGCTGTATCTGGCGCAGGATTTGGGGGGGATTGCCAGCTCAAAATGTCGGATTTGATGTCCGAGTCCTGTGATCGGTGTGCGGGGAATGCGATGCTCAAGTTACCGGGCGAGAGAGCAAGCACGATCGCGATCGCTTCTAAACTTCCTGTCAATATCAAATAAGTCAAAACCACTCCAGACCCCAAAATTTAAAATAGCTGGTTCCAAGCGCCTCTTGTACCAGTTTCACAAAGATCGGAGAGAAACCGGGTATTTGGCTTAATGTTGGCTATTAACTTGAAGGAAAGATCGCCCGCCCGGTTCCTGAACTTAAATCTAAGATTAGTTTGGACCAATTTTGCCTCCGCCCTGATCGCGCGATCGACCCCTCAAATAATACCATTTTAGATTTTTAATTTTAGATTAAAGAATTGAATAATGTGGCGTGACGTATTTCATAAGGGTTTCGAGTACGGGTCTACAGTTGCATTCTTTTTTTTAACTGGTATAAAAGTATCCTTCCCAGCCGCGCCAACATGAAAAAAAAAAGTTGAGATTTTGGGAAATCTCAACTTTTTTAGTGACTAACTAGCCAAGTATTCTCGGACTTGAGATTGGCGGCGCCGCAGGTGGGCAAGGGCTTGATGTTCTAGCTGCCGCACCCGTTCCCGGCTGAGATTTAACCGTTCTCCGACTTTCGCCAGAGACATTTCCGTGCCGTCTTCCAAACCGAAGCGCAGAATTATTACATCTCGCTGCTGGGGGGTAAGTTCTGATATCAAAGTATTGAGGTCTTGCCGCAGTAATTCCGAGGTAATGTAGTTGTCTGGAGATGCCGTTTCGTCTTCTAAGAGTTCTTGCAATTCGGTATCTTGGTTGTCTCCTACCCGCAAGTCCAAAGAAACTGGATGTCTTGCCATCAGCAGGTATTCCCGAATTTGGGAAGGGTGCAGTTCCAAGGCTGCGGCAATTTCCCCGGGGGAGGGAGATCTGCCCAACTGCTGCGTGAGTTCCCGCTGCACCTTTTTGATTTTGTTGAGTTTTTCGGTGATGTGAATTGGCAATCGAATTGTGCGGGCGTGTTGGGCGATCGCGCGGGTAATTGCTTGCCGAATCCACCAGTAGGCATAGGTAGAAAATTTGTATCCCCGCATCGGGTCAAATTTTTCGACTCCTCGTTCTAAACCGAGGGTGCCTTCTTGGATTAAATCCAAGAATTCCATATTGCGTTTCTGGTATTTTTTGGCGATCGCCACTACTAGCCGCAAATTCGCTTCAATCATCTTTTGCTTTGCCCGCCGCCCTATGTGTAAGATGCGGCTAAGTTCAGGTTCGGTCAACTCCATTTCGGCAGCCCACTCTTGATTCGTCAGATCCCGCTGCCATTCTTTAGCAAGTGCTTGTTTTGCTTCGATTAATTTCATCATTTGCTGCACCTGCTTCCCGAAAACAATTTCTTCTTCTCGGGTTAGCAGGGGTACGCGACCGATCTCGTGCAGATAGGTACGAACCGTATCCGTTGAGGAGTATGGCCGGCTGCCCATGCGATCGGCTTTCACTGTTTTGTTTTTGGGGGTTGTGGTGGACATGGGTGAGTATTGCACTCCTTGTAACAACAGATAAAAAGTTGGTGATACCCTGTCCCACTTTTGCAAGTGGGATAAAGACTGCGACAAAGGGGATGTTTCCCCTCATGTTTATCGGTGACGATCGGTAGAAGCTTTTTGTTTGGGATTACTTTTGTGCTGGATTTTCCAGTAATCCCCGTCGATTTTCGGTAGCTCGCTAGCTTTAACGGCTAGTTCAAGGCGAAGTGAAGCAAGAGTTTAGTTTTCTCAATATTATTCCCAATTTTGAGGATCGTAAAGGGTAAAAACCTCTGTCTTAAGGTCAAGATTCTACATTTTTCCTTAAGGTTTTGAATTCCCTGTTAGTTTTAACTGCCACTCAACTTCACAATACTCATGCAAACAGACTCATGCAATTCGAGGGCTTTGTTTTGCTCTCTGTTCCATCATCGCTTGAAATTTTCTCGCTGCCTAGATGGTGGGATGCGAGATAACCGAACTCGATCGCCGTATTAGATGGGAGTAACTGTTTAAAATATTTCTTGACATTTTTATTTAAATATGCTAATCCAATTCTGCTACGAGTAACGACAAGGTGTATAAAGGCTGGCTGTTGCCCTGTTTGACTTTCATTGTGCTGCGAGGCTCCATCATCTCCATCATGTTTAAGCTTAGGCAAATTTTGGGCAGTTAGGGATGAGGGGTGAGGGGGTGAAAGGGGAAAAGCTTCTGACGGAAAGCTGGGGGCTAATTTTTTTGAGGTTCGATCGCACTTTTTCGTTTATAACTGAGGCAAAAATCTGATATTTCTGTCATTGCCAGCGATCGCCAATTCTGCGCCCCGACTAATTTACAGTAACCTTTGCCTAAGTTCTGTAATGAATCTAGCAGTTGTCAATCTAAAATCCCAAATCCATTTTAGCAGCTTCTGCCTCGGCAAATACTTGTTCATCGGGCATTTCTTGCCAGTCAATATCCCCGATTTCCCTGTAGAATTGCTCGTCATAGGGGCGAGTTTGCACGACTACGGGCATCGGTACGGCGTGGCCCAAAACTAATGCTTGCTGTTTGGAGTCGAGTTTTGCCAAAACAGAACGCAAACTCTGCCCTCCTGAAACGCCGGTGAAAATAGCATCGATGTCTTTATCGTCGTTTAACAAGGCTGTAATGCGGGTGCCTACTTGCGACATGACTTCGGCATCAATGCCGGAAGGACGCTGGTCTACAATCAGTAGGGTGACAAAGTATTTTCGCATTTCTCTGGCAATTGTCCCGAAAATAGTCGATCGCACGATCGCCGGATCGAGAAAGCGGTGAGCTTCTTCAATGGTAATCACCAACGGCTGCGGGCGATCGCACGGATTTTTACTCTGCAAAAACTTCTCAGCTTTTCGTACGTAAGATCCGTGAATGCGACGAGTAATCACGTTTGCCGCCAACATATACGACAGCAAATCCGAGTGCGAACCAAACTCAATTACTACATTTTTGCCAGCATCCAAACACTGCAAAACTTCAGTTACATAATTTTTTGGACAGCGTTTACGAATGTATGTTAAATCATTCAATCTCTCTAACTTTCGCTGCAAAGCCATAATCGAAGACTTATTCCCCCGCTTTTCTTCGCAAAACATTTGGATATCTTCGTTGGTCATTTCCAACAACTTGTTTATCCAACCACTGCCCAACTCATTTCGCAAAATAATCGCATTTTCGATACTAGCTTCCGACAAATTTAACTCGCGCTGCACCAGCGCGATGTCTTCCACTTCAATTTGATCGAAACTTAAAAATAACTCTTGAGCGTCGCGGACTCCCCGGCGTTTTGTCGATTCTGGATCGAGGGTATAAATCTGCATTTTATCGGGAAACAACTGCCGCAAACCTTTAACAGTGCTGAACTGTTTCCCTTCCGAAACAGCTTCCCACCCGTACTCCGAGTGCATATCAAAAATTAGATTGACAGCAGCTTGCTTGCGAATAATTCCCGATAGAAGCAAGCGCGTCAGGAAAGATTTTCCCGTTCCCGACTTGCCAAAAACCCCGTTGCTGCGTTCCACAAATCGGTCTAAATCCAAGCACACAGCAACGTCCATGTCAATCGGTTTGCCGATCGCAAAATTGCGGCGGTACGGGTCATCTTCCCAGCCAAAAACTGCCCGAAAATCAGTTTCTTTGGCATCAAACACCTGGGAAAAGTGGCTGGGAATAGTTTTAACGGGCAGCAACTCAATATCCGCGCCCGTTTGTGACTCAAAAGAAGCCAAATTTCCTAACGCCAGCTTATTCTCGCGGGCTCCGCCGTTTTTCGTCGGGTCGAAAATTGCCTGCTGTTTTTCTCTCTCAGCAGTCAACATCAACATCGGCGAAAGTTCGATCGTACCGTAGGTGCTGCTACCGGCTAGCACTGCCAGAAGAAAATCGTCGTCGGGATTGGGAGGATTCGATAAAATGCGGGCGCTAGAAGTTCCGAGAGACACGTCGGTGAGCATACAGAAAAAGTGCGATCGCACCCCCCGCACTACTAGAAATTTCCCCACCCTCATATCTTCCACCGAAACATCGGCGTGCAGTCGCACTTCTAATCCCTTGCTCAGGGAACCTTGAATAACAGAGCCTAACGGTCGATCCATTTTAGATTTTAGATTTTCGATTGTTAATAATCGGGCAATTTTCGCGGGGCGAGTTTTGATTGTAGATTTTTGATTGTTAACAGTCAACTAATTACCATTCCGATTCTAATGGCAATTCAAAAAAACTCGGACTCAGATGTATATCGGTCAAATCCGTTTCGCTCAAATAAGCGTCGGTCAAAAATACCCCTTTTAAACTTGCGCCTTTGAGGTTAGTACCTTTCAGGTTAGCACCTCTGAGATTAACTCGGAATAAATGAGCATCGCTCAAGTCTGCCTCAGTTAAATCTGCTCCCTCCAAATTTACTCTCATCAAATCTGCTTTTCGGAGATCAGCTTCGTTTAACTTAGCGCCACTGAGGTTAGCTTTTGTCAAGTCTACACCTCTCAAGTCGGCCCCGCTCAAGTTAGCGAACAGCAAAGTAGCTCCGGTGAAATCTGTCTCCCTCAAATCGGCATCTCTTAAATTAGCACCGCTGAGGTCAGCCCTTGTTAAGTCTACACCCCGAAGGTCAGCAGAACTCAAGTTTACTTGGTGTAAAATTGCGCCGCTTAAATCGGCTCCTCTCAAATCTGTTTGCTCCAAGTTTGCACCTTTGAGGTAAGCTTTTTTTAAGCTAGCTCTGCTGAGATCTACATTTTTGAGATTGACCGAACTTAAGTTAGAAGCGCTCAAATTAGCTCCGCTTAAATCTGACCCGTTTAAGTCGGCTCCGGTTAAGTTTACCCCTTGCAGCGATACATTGGGAGCAATTAAATAAGCTCCGCCCAGAGCGGGGTCAATGCCTTCTGAAAACAATGTTTTGTTGCTGTAAACAGCTTTCTCCAAAATCGTACCGCTCAAACTAGCTTCCCTCAAGTCCGCTGCGCTGAGGTTGGCTCCTGCTAAGTTTGCCCGATCGAGTTTTGCGCCAAATAAAATAGCTTTGTATAAGTTTGTCCGCCGCAAATCGGCTCCTTTTAAATCGGCTTCGGTCAAATCTACCATAGCCAGATTTAAGCCAGGGAGCGAAGCATTGGGAGCTAGCAAAAATGCTCCCAGTGCACCCGGATCGATATCCTCGGGAAAGATAGTCCGGTTGTTGTATACCGCCTTGTCTAAAATGGCGCCGCTCAACTGAGAACCGCGCAAATCGGCTCCACTGAGGTTGGCTCTGGTTAAGTTGGCTTCGTGGAGATTTGCTCCAACTAAATTAGCCTTGATCAAACTTGCTTGTTTGAGGTTGGCGCCGGTGAATTCGGCTCCTACGAGATTAGCTTCTCGGAGGAAAGCACCAGTCAAATCGGCTCTAGTGAGGTTAGCTAAATTAAGAAATGATTCAGCTAAATCCGCCCCGCTGAGATTAGCACCGCTGAGGTCGGCTTCGATCAGGTCTGCATACCTGAGCATAGCGCCGCTGAGGTTGGTTTCTCGGAGATCCGTGCCTCGGAGGTTGGCTCCCCGGAGTTCCGCACCGCCAAGGTTGGTGCCTTTAAGTGCTTGTCCCCTGAGATCGAGTCGGTGCAGAAAGTCACCAACGTTCATTTCCATGTCAAATTCACCCTCTCTATTCCGATACTTTTTTCCTAACCTTTGAAATTAAGTTAGATATTCTGAAAGTATCTTTGCTGAGTTCTGGTCAAAACCATTGTAATCATCAATAGCCACAACTGGTGCATCTGGCGGATAGTGTTCGGGAATATCGTCAATGGCTACCCAAGGTGAGTTTTCTGCTTGATTTTGTCGAAGATACTCAAGAACTTCCTGGTGTCGTAAATATTTGTGTTGGTGAATATTTTTGGGGTTGAGAAAAGGGGTGAATCCGATAATACGGATAGCGATATCTGGTGAAAACAATGGCGGGATTACCTCGAAGGGGAATATTTCTTTCCAAGATGATGAAATTACTACTCGCGCATTAGGATAGGAACGGAGGACATTTTCAAAGTGATTAAGGCAATCGGAATTAAATTTCATTATATCAGTTTGCAAACTCGATCCATTTCTTCTGTCAGGAATAAGTACACCATCAATGTCTAAAAAAATTAACATTAACTAAAAGTCCTAGTGAATAATTTAATGAGTATTAATACTGCTTAATAAGATAAATGTGCCTCGAAGCTTCTCTCTCAATTGTTCGCTACATCGACTTGTTAGACTGCAATTAACATTGTTATTCACTGTTTGTATTGGTGGCTGCTTTCTGACGAAAGGAAGATGCTGGTAAGCTGTTCTACATTTAAACTGTGTGTCAAAAATCAATAAAACTCTTGTGGGACGGGCTTCTAGCCTGTCCAGAATTTCCAATTTGAATGCGTAACAGCTTATCAACAAGTATTATTCTGAAATTCAGAGTTTTTATTGGCTTCTGCCAACCCCCCTGCTAGGGTAGGGGGGGTTGGCTTCTACCTTCTGCCTTCAGGGAAGAGGAGCAAAACTGTAGATTTTTTGAGGTTCGAGCCGATCGCAAATTCCGGTTAATTCCGACAAAAGAAATGTCTCGCGATCGAGCTGGACTTGCAGGGTTTTGAGCGGATCTCCACCGGAGGAAACCATGAATTCTAATGTTTGCAAATTCGGCTCAGTGCTGATTTCGCCCAGAATTTGGCCGATCGCCTTGACGTAAGGATGGTTTACCTCCGAGTACCAGTCGGGGGCTGCGAGTCCGGCTTGATCGAAGCCGAGGTGAACGATGAGGGAGCCTTCTCCGAAAAGGGCTATACCCACCGGCCGCGCTTCTTCTTGCAGCAGCAAGTGCTGGTTAGCCGCCAAATGCCGCAGTTTTTCGAGGTGTTCGTACCGATTTTGAATGGCAGAATCTTCCTCTTTTCCTTCTGCTTTTTCGTTCCACTGAATCGCCACTGTTACTAAATAAGTTTGCAGTAGCATATGACCGAGTTTTTCGGCTTTTGTTGCCAGATAGATCGAGTTGTAATCTGTGGCTTCAATTAGTAATGGGACGCGATCGGCTACTTCAATTCCGTAACCTTTCAAACCTGCAATTTTGCGGGGGTTGTTGGTAATCAACCGAATTTTTTTAACTCCCAAATCGTTGAGCATTTGCGCTCCGACGCCGTAGTTCCGTAAGTCGGCGGGAAATCCCAACCGTTCGTTGGCTTCTACAGTATCGAATCCCAAATCTTGCAGCGAGTAAGCTTTTAGTTTATTTACCAATCCAATGCCCCGACCTTCTTGGCGCAAATAAACGATGACGCCAGAACCGACATTTTCGATCATTTTCAGTGCCGCTTGCAGTTGCATCCGGCAGTCGCAGCGCAGGGAACCCAAAGCATCGCCGGTCAGGCATTCGGAATGCACCCGCACCATCACGGGTTTGTCTTTAAATTCTGCCGGGTCGCCCTTGACAATAGCAACGTGTTCTGAATTGTCTTGGGTGTCGCGGTAGGCGTAAATCATAAATTCGCCGAATTGAGTTGGCAATTTGGCCACTGTTTCGCGGCGGACAAATCGATCGTGCTTGAGTCGGTAGCTAATTAAGTCAGCAATACTGATTATTTTAAGGTTGTGGGTTTTGGCGTACTCGATTAATTCCGGCAACCTCGCCATCGAACCGTCGGGGTTTTGAATTTCGCAGATGACGCCGCTGGGATACAGGCCAGCGAGTCTGGCGAGGTCAACCGAAGCCTCGGTGTGACCGGCGCGTTTGAGGACGCCACCGTCGATCGCCCGCAGGGGGAAAATGTGACCGGGACGGCGCAAGTCTTGAGGTTTGGTGTCCGGGTGGATGGCAACTTGGATGGTGCGGGCTCTGTCTTCGGCGGAGATACCGGTACTGACGCCGTTGACTGCATCGATGCTGACGGTGAAGGCAGTTTGGTTGTTGTCAGTGTTTTTGCTGACCATGAGGGGCAGTTCCAGGCGATCGAGCCTTTCGCCACTCAATGCCAGACAAATCAAGCCCCGCGCGTTCACGGCCATGAAATTGATGTTGTCGGGGGTGGCGAATTGGGCGGCACAAATCACATCGCCTTCGTTTTCGCGGTTTTCGTCATCGACTACTACCAGGGGGCGACCTGCTTTGAGGTCTGCGAGGGCACTGTCGATCGAGTCAAATTGAAAGGATTGAGTTGAGGTGTTGTTATTTGTCACTGAGGAGTTCAAGCTATAAACAGTAATGTTATGGAAATAGAATGTATTTGTGATTGTAACCTTTTGCTTCCGACAGGGCGATTACCCAGTCCAGATGAGTTTGACAATATTTCTAAACTCACTTACTATAATTATTGCATCTTGTCAACAAAATATCTCCCCCATATTTCATGAGCTTGACTGATATCGCGAAGATTTTAGGTAAACCGTACTTTCAAGCTCCTAATTGCGTAATTTATAACATGGATTGCTTGGAAGCATTGAAGCTGCTGCCCGATCAATTTGTAGATTTAACCGTTACCAGCCCGCCTTATAACATCGGCAAAGAGTACGAAAAATCCTTGGTGTTAGATGAGTATTTAAACTGGTGCGAGCAGTGGATAGCCGAGGTTTACCGGGTAACGCTCGATCGAGGAGCCTTTTGGCTGAATTTAGGTTATTTGTCAATTCGCGATCGGGCAAAAGCAATTCCGATTTCCTATCTGCTTTGGGACAAAGTGCCTTTTTATCTGATTCAAGAAGTTGTCTGGAATTACGGCGCGGGAGTTGCGGGCAGCAAGTTCTTTTCACCCCGCAATGAAAAGTTTCTCTGGTATGTGAAAAATCAAGACAAGTATACATTTAATTTGGATGAAGTGCGCGACCCAAATGTGAAATATCCGAATCAGAAAAAGAACGGCAAGATTAAAGTAAACTTAAAAGGCAAAAATCCAACGGATGTTTGGCAGTTCCCAAAAGTTACGTCGGGGAAAAACCGAGCTTCAAAAGAACGCACGCCTCACCCCGCTCAATTTCCTGTTGCTGTTGTCGATCGCATCATCAAGTCTGCATCGAATTTAAACGACATTGTTTTAGATCCGTTTATGGGTTCCGGTACTACAGCAATTGTGGCTCTGGGTTTGCAGCGTCAAGTTATTGGGTTTGAAATTAGGGCTGATTACTGTGAGATTGTCGCTAGTAGAATCGATAATTTTTTGAGGGACAAGGAAGTTAGAGAAGCACAGTTATCTTTATTCTAAAGTTGGTAATTGCAGCAATTTATAACGTTCAACAGCAGGACTTAATTTCGCTTGTTGCCCAGTTGCAGCGGCTTGACCTTGCCAATCTTCTCGGTCTAACCATCCAAATCTGACTAAATTAATCTGCGGTAGTTGTGAGCCTTGAATGTTTTTGTTGAATTTCTGAAAGTTAACAACAAGATAATAGCCCGATTTATTCTTCTTTCCTTCTATACCAGTAGTGCTTAGTTGAGTATAACTGCGATTTCCATATGTATTACGATTACTTGAAGAAGTTTTTATCTCGATCGAGAAGCAATCATCTAGAAGACAGACCAGATCTTTTTCAGTAGCATTTTCTTCGCGACGCCAAACTTCTGGGTATCGCCTAGTCAATTCTAAGGGGATGAGTTCGTGCAAAAAGTATCCCATAATTTGGGGGCGGGGAAATAAATCTACACCTATTTTATAGTTTTTGCTGGTGAAATTAGATTCAAATATTTCTCGCCAGACTTGAATTACTACTTCATATATTTCCTTGGGGGTAAGTGGATGTATCTCTATCAGTTCCCGCGTTTTTAGTGCCCAATCTTCTGTGGCAAGCCCCGCATAAGGTGAAGTCATTTACTCTATCCCCTCCAACAATTTGCTTAGCGGTACTTCCAAAGCTTTAGCTAGACGCACAATATTCAGAAGAGCGACATTTCTCTCGCCACGTTCTATGCCGCCAATGTAATTTCGATGCAGTTCTGCTAGTTCAGCTAACTCCTCTTGGCTTAGCCCCCTAGCTTTTCTAAATTTCCGAACCTGTTCGCCAAATATCTTAAGCTGATTATTTTCTGTCACGCCAAAAATATAAAGCTTATAAGTGTTTCACATCTACACACTATGAGTGTTAACTTGAAAAAACGCTTTAAATCTACACATTATGAGTGTTAATTAGAAAAAAGGCAGAAAAATCTGGATTCTCCGAAGAGCGACTGCCTACACAAAAAAAAGCCCTCAACTTTGTGAGGGCTTTGCGATGCCAGGAACGAGACTTGAACTCGTGACACGTGGATTTTCAGTCCACTGCTCTACCAAC
The DNA here is from genome assembly GCF_036701145.1 of Microcoleus sp. Pol17C6. Taxonomy (NCBI): domain Bacteria; kingdom Bacillati; phylum Cyanobacteriota; class Cyanophyceae; order Oscillatoriales; family Microcoleaceae; genus Microcoleus; species Microcoleus sp. Pol17C6. The sequence continues at coordinate 99,748 of NZ_JAUBQH010000005.1, read as the reverse complement.
TGAGCTATCCCGGCTTGTTTTTTCGCGCTTTACTATCTTAGCAGACACATACAGAATTTAGCAAGCACTTTTCTCAATTAATTTTCGATCGCCCGGAACCGCCCGCCTGTAAGCTAAAAGCTGCAACCTAAAATCCAACAATCGCAATGGCACAGCAACATCGGGACAGCGGAAGTAAGAGTCTGCTTGTCTTGGGCATAATTTGGCTGCTGGGGGCAATTAGCGATCGCCTCTGGTTTGCCCTCGATCGATCTGTCCCGGCGTGGGATCAAGCAGACTACCTGACTAGCACGCTGAAATACTTGCAGGCGTTGCAGCATCCTCAGTGGTTTTCCGGGGAGTGGTGGACAAACTTCTGGCTGCTTTCGACGAAAATTCCGCCCTTGGCATACATCTTAACGGTTCCGTTTCTTCAGGTTTTCGGTACTGGGGGCGATCGGGCAACCCTCGTTCATTTATTATTTAGTGCAATTCTCCTCGCCTCAGTCTACAGTCTGGGCGTCCAACTATTTAACCGGCAAGTGGGTTTGTGGGCCGCTGCAATTTGCGTTTTGTTACCGGGACTTTATCGGTTCCGCTTGCAATTTTTGCTCGACTATCCCCTCACTGCTGCGATTACTTTTGCTTTCTATTGTCTGACAATGTGGAAGGCTTCTGAAGGAAAGAAGGAAGAAGGAAGTTCGGCAACGGATTCTGTAACGGATGTAACGGATGTAACCGATAGAACTCTGTTGGAGGAACGAACAAAGAAAAAGTATAAATTCTCCCCCTCCCCCACTCTCCCCCTCTCCCCGTCGTCTTTCTTTTGGGCGATCGCCTTTGGAATTTCTCTCGGCTTATCAATATTAGTTAAACACACTACCGTATTATTTCTGTTTACCCCGATTGTGTGGCTGGCTGTCGGTGCTGTGCGGCAAAAAGGTTGGGGAAGATTAGGTCAATTAACAGGTGCTCTGTTGCTGTCAGTGGCGGTGTTTGGACCCTGGGCGAAAACCAATTGGCTGTTAATTTTGACCGGGGGAAAACGGGCAACGCTGGATTCTGCGATCGCCGAAGGAGATCCGGGCATCAATACGATCGACGCTTGGATTTACTACGGTAAGCACTTACCCGAACAGGTTTCTTGGCCTCTGTTACTTGTTCCCTTAGTAGGATTGATACTTTATTGGCATCGTCGGCAAAATAGTTCGTCAATTTTGCATCTCAACTCCTGTCGGTGGCTGGCTGTTTTCTGGGGAGGAGCTTATTTAATTAATTCTCTAAATATCAACAAAGACGACCGATATGTGATACCTTATTTGCCAGTTTTATCTATTTTCTTAGCCTACTGTTTAACGCTGTGGCCTTCTCGGTGGGGACGACAAATTCGCTGGGGTACAATTGGCTTGGCAATTCTGGCAATGTTGTTCCATATCTGGCCGCTGGGAGGTGCTTTTGGACATAGCTTAGTCCAAATTATCAGTCCCGGCAATTCTAACTATCCTTACTTGGGGAAAGAGTGGCCGCACCGAGAGGTAATTGCCGAAATTATTGATAGGGAACCTTATTTGCAATCTACTTTAGGCGTGTTACCTTCGACGCCGGAAATTAACCAGCATAATTTGAATTTTTACGGTGCTTTGGCTAATTTTCAGGTTTACGGGCGGCAGGTGGGAACGAATTTAAAGGAAGTGCCGCAAGATGTGCGATCGCTCTCTTGGTTCGTAACTAAAAGCGGCCCGCAAGGTTCGATTCGCGAACGGATTAAACAAGCTCAAAATGCAGCCGTAAATGCAATTGAAAAAGGTGATAAATTTGAGTTAGATAAAACTTGGATTTTGCCAGATTATACTAATTTAAATCTTTATCGCAAGCGAGTGCAGCCTGTCGAAATACAGCCGTTGAATGAAGGGCGATCGCAAGTACAATTAGATCGAGTTACTGTCGCTCCAAAAGCAGTTCCCGGAGTGGCGCTACCGGTTACTTATACTTGGTCTGGGCCTTGGCAGCAGTTGCAGTCTGGTTTAGTGTTGGTAACGTGGCAAAATCAGCAGTCTGGCGATATTTCACCGGGACAGACTTTCAGGATTTTACACGATCGCGCGATCGCCGGGGCGACTTTGCATCCGGGGATTCTGGAAGCGGATAAATTTGCTGTGGGGTTTCGAGTTGTCGATCGCACGGCGATGCTTCCTCCTGCTAATATTGCACCGGGAACTTACAATCTACAAGCTACTTATCTAAATCGGAAAACGGGGGAAACTTATCCGATTAATGTGCCGGCAGTGAGTGTTAAGATCGAGGCAGAGCCTCTGGATATGCGTTCTCAGGCAGAGCCGGGAAACAAGGATAATACAGATAAGCCTGAGTTAGATTTGGTGACTCAATTGCGGGCGATGGCGGTTAATTTACCCAAAGGATTGCCAGGTTTAGAACCTGTGTTCGAGCAGATTGGGCGCATCAATCAGTACGATCCAATTCAAGATTATACCGTGCAAGCGGAACAAGCGTTAGAATATCGGTTGCAGCAGGAACCAAATAATTTAGAATTGGCTTATGCTTTGGCATTTTCTCGGGTATTGCAGCAGAATGTCGAAAGTGCGATCGTCGCCTTAGAAAAAGTTACCCAACTCGACTCAAAAAACCCTTACGCTTACGCCTATCTCGCTTTCGTACACCTGTACGGCTGGCATCCCAAAGCCGCTCAAACAGCCTTAAAACCAGCTCTCGCTCTCAACTCCAATCTACCGGAAATTAGAGTTTTAAACGGTGTAGCAGCTCTGATGCAAGGTAATCTCATTCAAGCATGGCAAGATTTGCAATACTTAAAAAAACTAAAAATTTAACAATCCCTTTTACTGTGGCACGGGCGTCCCGCCTGTGCTTCTAAATCTGTAACGCCTGTGCTTCTAAATCTGTAAAAAAACGAAAATCAATGAACCAACTCAGAATTGTCTCTCTAATTCCTAGTGCCACTGAAATTGTAGCACTTTTAGGATTAACCACTGCAATTGTGGGCCGTTCCCACGAATGCGATTATCCCCCAGAAATCCAAATTTTACCTGTTTGCACTCAGCCTAAATTCAATCCCGAAGGAACTAGCAGCGAAATTCACAACCGCGTGACAGAATTGTTGCAAAATGCGCTGAGTGTCTATAAAGTAGAAATAGATACTTTGGAAAAATTGCAGCCGACTCACATTATTACTCAAGCTCAATGTGAAGTCTGCGCTTGTTCTCTAACAGAGGTTAAACAAGCGGTAAGCACGCTGGTAAATAGCAAGCCGGAAATTATTTCTTTGCAGCCGAATCTGCTAGCAGAAATCTGGACGGATATTCAGCGAGTTGCTGATGCTTTGGGCGTAGATGCCAAAAGTGCGATCGACCTTTTGCAATCCCGCATCGATGCTATTACCTCGAAAACACAAGCATCCTCTATTATTACCACAAAAGAGAGACTTCCCAAAGTAGCTTGCATCGAGTGGATTGAACCTTTGATGGCTGCGGGTAACTGGATTCCCGAATTAGTCGCAATGGCGGGAGGCAATTCGCTGTTTGGAATTGTCGGCGAACATTCCCCTTGGTTAAAATGGGAATCGCTAGTAGAAGCTAATCCCGATGTAATTATTTTCATGCCTTGCGGCTTTGATTTAAACCGCACTCGCAGCGAAGCAATGCAGATAACTAAATACGCAGAATGGGCTAATTTGCAAGCAGTAAAAACTGGGAAAGTTTACATAACTGACGGCAATTCTTACTTTAATCGGCCGGGGCCGAGATTGGTTGATTCGTTAGAAATTTTAGCAGAAATTCTCCATCCCGAAATCTTCGATTTTGGCTATCGGGGTAAGGGTTGGCAGCCATTTTTGTAAGTACCCGCAGCTAGCTCAAGCTTTATCTGTATTAATTCTGAATTGCCTGCCATACAAATAAGGACACAACATTGTTGTGTCCTTATTTCGCTTTCATTTAACCGAATCTGAGATCAATTGATGCAAAAAACGCTCGTCCTACCTTGTTGAAGCAGGGGGCATCAATACCTTGTCAATTACGTGAATAACGCCGTTGCTAGCTTTGATATCAGCTTTCACAACATTAGCGCCGCTGACAGTAACTTTGCCTGCGCTAACAGCCACATTGAGCGAACTGCCTTCGACACTTTTAACATCGCCGGATTTCAGGCTAGTAGATAAAACCGAACCAGGAACAACGTGGTAAGTTAAAATCTTAGTAAGTTTGGCTTTGTTGGCCGGTTTGAGCAAATCATCCACAGTTGCTTTTGGCAAAGCAGCAAATGCCGCGTCAGTCGGAGCAAAAACAGTGAAAGGACCTTTTCCTTGTAAAGTTGTAACCAAACCTGCTGCTCCCAAAGCCTTCGTCAGCGTCTTGAATTGAGCGTCGCCAGATGCAATAGCAACAATATCCTTAGTAGCGGCAGTTGGTGCCGGTGAAGCGCCAGTTGGTGCCGGTGAAACGCCAGTTGGTGCCGGTGAAGCGCCAGTTGGTGCCTGTGAAACGCCAGTTGGTGTCGGTGAAGCAGTGGTTTTTACGTTTCCTGCAACTTGTGGAGTTTGAGTTGCATTAGCAACATTGGTGCTGGAGGTGATGTGAGCCCAAGCGGGGAAACCAATCAACGCGCTAGCGCCGATTATTCCTGCGAAACCTGTCAGTTGTTTCATCCAGCTAGGTAAATTTTGATTTTTCATTGCGCTTGCATTTCCTTAGGAGATAAAACCGTGAACATGAATTGTTATGTTAGCCAAATCTCGACAAAAGGCAAGGTTGCCAGAGGCTAAGATAGAGAGAAATTTCTCTTGCATCCCCGATCGACCAAAACTTCCTTACTATAACGCAAGCTGAGAAATCGGGCATCAACCGCTAAATCTGTAACTCAAAACCTCAATCACCGAACCACTTTGGGGTAAGTCACCAGATTTGATCGAAATCGTGTCATTATTCAATCGGCGCACCGGCGTACCATCCATCAGCGCCAAGAATTCATCTAGCGGCACCAAATCGCACGCAGTATCGGCGGCTTGGGTTTTGAAATGTGTCGGAATCACCATCTTTGGTTTGAGAAGTTGCAAAGTTTGCTTCGCTTCCGCCGGAGTGTAAGCTTTCGGCCCTCCGCCCACGGGAATCAGCAGGATATCCGGCCGCCCGATCAAGATTTGTTCTTCAATGCCGATCGGGCCAGCAACTCCGCCCAAGTGTAAAATCTTAAGGCCCGCTTGCTGCCACAGCCAAGCCACATTGACCCCAAATCGCCGTCCACCCTCACGGTCTTTTTGCGTCCGAATCCCTTGAATCCGCAGCCCGTTAGACCTGTAAGCCCCCGGTTCGTACAAAAGGCCGGGATTGCCCGCAAATCCGTCGATCGCCCCTTCATCAAGCAACCGACTGCTAATCAGAATCAAATCTGTTTGCACTTTAGGAGAGCGATAGCCTGCGGTACAGCCCAGGGGGCGAAAAGGATTCACCAGCACCCTCGCACCGCCTCCGGCGAACAAGAAGCAAGTGTGGCCCAACCACTGAATCGACAAAGAATCAGCAGTTTGAGCTTGATAGCTTTCCCATCCAGATGGCAAACCTGTTGCTAAAGCTGCTAGCAAACCCGTCTGTGCGTAACGTATTAATTGTCGCCGTTTCATCTTGTGGTTGGGGTTGTCGGGTGTTGGTCGTTTGTTGTTATACCACAAAACACCGTCAGGTGCGAAATGTACACGCTAGTTTTACGGTAAGGTAGGTAATTCGCACCAGAAAGCTTCACAGAATTTCCACCGTAAGATGCCCATGGCGTACCCGAAAGATTCAGACAAAAACTCAAAATTCAAAACCCAACTAAAGCCGTTTCAAGAAATTTCGTAATAATTGCTTTCCCGCAGTCGTCAAAATACTTTCCGGGTGAAATTGTACACCTTCAATGTGCGGATATTCTCGGTGCCGCACACCCATAATAGTTCCGTCTTCAACCCAAGCCGTAATTTCCAAAACTTCTGGACAACTCTGCTTTTCAATTACCAAACTGTGATAGCGAGTTGCAATCATCGGCGATTCCACGCCCTGAAAAACTCCGACTCCTGTGTGTTCTACCTGAGAAGTTTTGCCGTGCATCAACAGGGGTGCAGAAACAATTTTGCCGCCGAATACTTGACCAATACTTTGATGTCCGAGGCACACGCCTAAAATGGGTAGAGTCGGACCCAATTCTTTGATTAATTCCAGAGAAATTCCCGCATCTTCCGGCCGCCCCGGGCCTGGAGAAATCACCACGGCGGCAGGCTGTAATTGGCGAATTTCTGCTAAGGAGATTTGGTCGTTGCGGTAGACTTGCACTTCGCTTGCTACCTGCAACTCAGCACCCAGTTCTCCTAGATACTGTACTAAATTGTATGTAAAACTGTCGTAGTTATCGATGACTATAATCACGGGTTAAGTTAGATTTTAGGTTTTAGATTTTAGATTTTAGGTTAACTCGCTGTCTGAAAGCAAGGGTTTCAAGATTTTAGATAGATGCCGAAGATAAAAATAGCTGCAATATAGACGAATAAAACTAAAAATCTCAAATTGATCCTCTAAAACCTAAAATTTTCTGGCTCCAATAAGTTACTAACGGGCGATCGCAATTTGAACGACTGCCCACAAAGGAGGAAGCAGAAGTGCAGTACCGACGATGATCGCAGCCATTGCCGATACCAGAACCGCTCCGGCACCGCAGTCTTTGGCAATTTTGGCTAGTTCGTGATAAGATTGCCCGACTGTCAAGTCTACCACGGATTCGATCGCCGTATTTAACAGTTCCATTGCTAAAACTATGCCAATGGTGACGCCGATCACAGATATTTCTACAGGTTTGAGTTGCAAAAATAGGCCGAGTCCGATCGCCAAAGTGCCAATAACAGTGTGAATCCGAAAATTGCGCTGAGTTTCAAAAGCATAACTCAGACCCCCCCAAGCGTATCTAAAACTCGTAGCTAAGCTAGATGCGATTTTCCAGGATAGCTCTCGGTTGTATTTCAAGGCTTTTTTAGGCTCGTGGACTGTCTGGCTAGAAGAGTCTTGAGGCATGGGCAGAAACTGTGCAACTTGTGATGAAATTGAGGGTCTATCTAGTGTCATAAAGAACCAACTTTAATTTACAGAGATGAATGAAAGCTAAACTTTTCAAATTAACTTCATCAAGTCTAGGTAACTTTTCTAAGTTTTTACTAAAGTTCTGGTTTAATTTCAGAAAGTTATGTTGGGCTTGACATGATTTGTTAAATCACCATCAACTTCAGTTATGCTGTTTGGATCGCAAGACCGATCGCCTGCAGCAATGTTTCTTGTTGATCGAGCATTTGAGTCAGACTTTCTTCATCCGGGTGATCCCAGCCCAAAAGATGCAGAAAACCGTGGGCTGCCAGCCAAGCTAGTTCGGTCTTCAGGGGATGTCCTTGCTGCTGAGCTTGTCGGTTAGCTGTATCGATCGAGATGACGATATCACCCAAGTATAGGGGTTCAGATGACTGCATTTCCTCTAGCTGAGGACAGTCTACCTCTAAAGCTGCGAAAGCTAGTACATCGGTTGATCGATCTAGCTGGCGGTACTGGAGGTTGAGGGCTTGCATCTCCGTATCGGCGGTTAAACGCAGAGTGACTTCGTAGCCCGGAGCGACTGGCACATACTCTTCCTGGTTTTCCAGCCAAACGCTAAACCAATTTTCCCAGGTTTCGGCTGAAATCTCCCCGCTGGCTGCACTCTCAGGGAGGTTGGAAGCGTCGGCTGACTGCTGGGCGAGCCCGTAACAGTCTTCGACGTTCACCTCTATTAACATTTTTTTGCTCTCCTGTCAAGGGATATATTCAATTTTTTTACAAATTCCAATTGCGCGATCGAACGGCAGGGGATTTTGCTGTTGCTGGAAAGATACAGTAATCTGTTAGAGATTGCAACAGGCAGGCAGAACAATTAGCTTAACTCCCGATTAAGAAAGATCAAAAACATCACCAGAAATTAGAGGCTGATTGTTGGAATCCCCTATTAAGAATTGAAATAGCGATCGAGAAAAGCCAAACCGACGAGTACGCCTAAAAGTCCCGCCGCCGTCAAGGCAAAATGAAACAAAGAAGTCGCCCGCTTGCGAACCATGTTCCGCATCGCCAGCTTGACATAACTCGGTGGAGGTGCAGTGTTTGTCGGCGCTGTCTGGTTTTCGGCGGACTCTTCTGACGCGGGAATTGCTGAGGGAGGTTGACTCATAACGGTTAGTTTAGAAGGTTAACAGAGGGGCTGCTGAGAACAGACTCGCCCCGATGGTAACAAATATGTAACGTTTTGTGTAGGATTTTTTAGATTTCAGATTGCCGCAGGCTGGTTTCGGGCGGCAGAGAATCGGGCTAAACTTTCTTCAGCCATCAGCCATCCGCTGAACTTCAGCAATAATTCGCCTCACTGTCTCCGCGTCGGGCGATCGCAAATGCTGCAAAATGTCCAAAGATTGCTGTAAATAATTCAAAGCTTTGTCAAAATCTCTCTTCTTATCTGCTAACAACAGTCCTAACATTGCGAAAGTATCAGCTTTCCCTTGAACATCGCCCATCTTTTCCTGAAGTTCGAGAGATTCTTCATAAAGTGCGATCGCCTTTGCTACTTCCCCTTGATTGGCATAAATTCCTGCTAGTTGGTGCAAAGTAGCAGCTTTCCCTCGAACATTGCCAATCTTTTCCTGGCGTTGTTGAATTGAGGTACGATAGAGCGAGTGAGCGATTCACAAAAACCAATTAACTGAAAGTCAAAGCCAATAAATTTTTCTGAATATAAGTCAACTCATGTTAATAAAAATGCGCCGAACAAAGGCAAGCAAAATTATATTTTTGTTGACTGTGGCATACAATTTAGAGAGTGCTATCAAACCCAGCATTGTTACGCGCAAAAAGTTAAATATCAATACCTAAAAATATATGTCAATGGTATGGGTTTTCGTGCGAGCAAGAGAGTCAAAGACCTGCATCACACGACAATAATTAATTGGCTCAAGCAAGTTGGAAAGCTGCTACCATCCGCTTACGATCTAGAGACAATTCCAGAACTAGGAGAACTAGATGAGCTACAAACCTTTGTCGGATAAAAAAACACAATCTGGGTGTGGACAGCAGTAGATTACTTTAGACCAGGTATTCTAGGATGGCTATTAGGAGACCGAGCGTCCTAAAACGTTTGAACCTTTGTGGGATGTAGTTAGTAGATGGGGGTGCTATTTTTATGTGACGGATGGCCCGAAAGTTTATGCAATGTTTATTCCAGAGAGAAACAAAATTATGTGCCCAACTTACATGACTTGCGGTTGAAGGTGAAAACACAAAATTAAGACACTATCTGGCTCGCTTAAAACGAAAGACTTTTTGTTATTCAGCCAGCCGAAAAAATGCTCAGATATCCAATTAAACTACTTATTCATTATCTCACGTTTAATGATGTTCGCCTTCCCTATTCAATTAATTATTTCGAGCGAGCATTAGTCACCGCACGCGATCGCTAAACCATACCCCTATTCAGCAACGCCATCTCAGAAATTATACCAGCATGAAGGTGTGTAAAAGCTTTGAAGCTTCTGACTTCTGAAAACAGATTTCTGTAATAGCGACAATACTGATCAATCAATTTCAAGGTTGAAATAGCTTGGCGAGGGTTAACCATAGACCTAGCTCTGGTTTGAGAGATTTTGTTCTATTATACTCTGGCGGTTAGTGACAGAAGAGGGCGAAGCAAGTGGGTTAGCAACAGCGTATTCCATCGCAGCTTGGAATTTGGGTAGAGAACGCGAAATCATTTCTTCGTTGGCAGTAAGGGAAATTCGGAAGTAACCGGGTATTTCCTGGGGAGTTCCTGGTAAAACAAATATATCTTGACTTGCTAATAACTCGGCAAAAGCAAGGTCATCATCCCAAGGTGATTTCACCAAGAGGAAGAACGTCCCATCAGGGTCATACAGGTTGTAACCCATATCCCGCAGTGCCTTCACCATCCGATCTCGCTTGTTTTGTAAATGCTCGATATTTATGTTTAGTTGCTCTAAGTCTCCTAATGCATACTGCATGAGCACACTAGGATAACACCAACCAAAAGGAGTTTGTTGTAGGAAAGCAATGATTCGTCTTATTTCTTCCCGATTAGGCATAGTGGGAGGTAAAGCAATATACCCTATACGTTGACCGGGTGCCATTAAAGTCTTACTATAACCATATACTAAGAAAGAAAATGGGTAAAACTGAGTAGGGCTGGGACAAGTTTGGTTGTCGAAAACAATGCGGCTGAAGGTTTCATCGGAAATAATATAAATAGGCTTGCCATAGTGCTTAGAAGCCTCGTTAAGTATACCGCTCAAACCCTCTAGGGTACTAGCTGAAAAAATCTTACCTGTAGGGTTGTGGGGTGAATTGATAATGATTGCTCGAGTCCGTTCTGTAATTGCAGATGCGATCGCCTGCAAATCCATATCAAAGGTGTTTGTATCCACAGGCACACCCACCGGAACCGCACCGGTAAAATGCACCATACTCCTATAACCTAACCAGGGTGGAGTCAAAATAATTACCTCATCTCCCTCACCAGCTAACATTTGCAGACAAATCGCCAAACCAACTACAGTACCATTGGTCATAAAAATATCTTCAGGCAATATAGAAAGTCCGCGTTTATCCTGAAGAGCAGCGGATACAGTGATCCGTGATTGTGGAATATTTCCTTTGTAGCCATACCACCCTTGATTTTGCGGTACACTCCAACGCTGTAAGGCTTCTACAAACCCTGGAGGTGGTACTTCATGGGCATCACCGATAGTAAAATCAATACTTCCCGGCTCAGTTCGGCGACTCATATAGGTCGCTTGGGTAAAGAATTGTCTTATAGGGGTCTGGTAACTTAATAACTTTAGTAACCGTGGTGAGATAAAGTGAGTCTTCCCTTCACTTGTTGGATCTGGCATGAGCTTATTTGGATTATTTTTGTCGTACATAGTAATTGGGTAGTAGTGTATAGTAATTGCAGGTCACGGAACTCGCCTTAACGATAAATTATACTCATGGACAAAATACCGTCGCCCACATTACTTGACATTTATATCCTTGTTTACCACTTGTTTACCACTTGTTTACCACTTGTATGAGCGTATTTAATAATTTTCCCCGAAGGACATCTTAAACAAGTGATACTCATATATACTCAGGAGTATTGATATTATTTTATTAGTTTAACATGATAATGCACCACTACCAACTATCTTACTATTTACTGCATTACGGCATCATTTCGCAACAATTTGTAACGCATCAGTCGTAGAACCCAGTACCCTACACCGTCCACACAAACCAATCCCGGCGTTGCTGAATAGGGGTATGGTTTAGCGATCGCGTGCGGTGACTAATGCTCGCTCGAAATAATTAATTGAATAGGGAAGGCGAACATCATTAAACTTGAGATACTGAATAAGTAGTTTAATTGGATATCTGAGCATTTGTTCGGCTGCCTGAATAACAAAAAATCTTCCGTTTTAATCGAGCCAGATAGTGTCTTAATCTTGTGTTTTCACCTTCAACCGCAAGTCATGTAAGTTGGGCACATAATTTGGTTTCCATCTGGAATAAACATTGCATAAACTTTCGGGCCATCCGTCACATAAAAATAGCATCTCCATCTACTAACTACATCCCACAAAGGTTCAAACGTTTTAGGACGCTCGGTCTCCTAATACCCATCCTAGAATACCTGGTCTAAAGTAATCTACTGCTGTCCACACCCAGATTGTTTTTTTTATCATATAAAGATTTGTAGCTCATCTAGTTCTCCTAGTTCTGGAATTGTCTCTGGATCGTAAGCGGATGATTATTAAAGTTCCCTCTTTTTCATCATCCCCGGTTGTTTCCCAATTTCCCGACAAGCCAGAAATCGCAAACAGTTCATCTTTAGCAGCAACTGCATCTTGTCATTCGACGCTGATTTGAATATCTGCCATTACTTTCTATTGCCACTCTACGCCATCTAATTATATCTCAGCAATTTATATCGGGGCGATCGCACTTAAACCTCCCTCTATCATCCGATCAATCCCCTCTCCCCCAACAAAACATCCGCCCAAACAGCATCGGTTTCCGACAGCGCAGCAAGGGGTGCGACGGTATAATCTATTCTAAAGTCATAGGCGGGGCGATCGTAAACCCCCTTTAATAACGCTTGTAAATCTACAATTTGTTCAGCATCACCTGCACGCAAAGGCCACGGAGAGGATTGTGAAAATTAAATGCACAACAGCTTATCATTTGTATTAATTGTGAAACGGGCGTCTCGCCCGTTAAGTGAATTGTGGAAGGGGAGAGACGCCCATTAAGTGAATTGTGGAACGGGCGAGACGCCCGTTCTAAAATCTGCGATTAAAATCGCTTAAAAATTCCCGTAACTACTAATCGCCTCCTGCAATCTCCGAATCACTTCATCAACCGAAATTGCCCCCAACTCCCCAGAAGCCCGAGTCCGAATATTCAAACTATTCGCCTCAACTTCCTTCGCACCCACAACACCCATCACCGGAATTTTATCCTTCTCAGCATTGCGAATCAACTTGCCCAAACGCTCGCTATCCTCATCAGCTTCAGCGCGAATATTGAGCGCCTTCATCTTCGCCGCCACTTCCTTCGCAAACGGCAAAAACTCCGCGCTGACAGGCAACAACCGCACCTGAACCGGCGCCAACCACAGCGGAAAATCGCCCGCATACTGCTCGATCAAAATCCCGATCAAGCGTTCCAAAGAACCGAAAGGAGCGCGGTGAATCATCACCGGACGCTTGCGAATGCCGTCTTCAGCAACGTATTCCAAATCAAAACGTTCTGGCAAATTGTAATCTACCTGAACAGTTCCTAATTGCCATTCTCTATCCAAAACATCTTGGAAAATGAAATCGAGTTTTGGCCCGTAAAAAGCCGCTTCCCCAATTCCCTCAAAGTAATTCATTCCCAAAGTTTCCACCGCGCGGCGGATTGCACCTTGAGCCTTTTCCCAAGCTTCATCGGAACCGATGTATTTCTCTAAATTGTTCGGATCGCGGAAACTCAAACGCGCCTTAAAGTTTTTCAGTTGCAGACTCTTGAATACTGACAGAATCAAATCCACCACATTCAAGAATTCTGCATCCAATTGTTCCGGCGTCACAAATAAGTGGGAATCATCCACCGTAAAGCCACGCACCCGCGTTAAACCGCCCAATTCTCCCGATTGTTCGTAGCGGTAAACTGTGCCGAATTCCGCCAACCGCATCGGCAATTCGCGATAGGAACGCAATTCGCTTTTGTAAATTTGGATGTGGAAAGGGCAGTTCATCGGTTTCATCACAAAACCCTGTTCGTTTGCTGCCGCTTCTTCATCCTCCGCCATCAGCGGAAACATATCTTCTTTGTATTTTTGCCAATGTCCAGAAATTTTGAACAAATCGACTCTAGCGATGTGCGGAGTCACAACTTGCAAATAGCCGCGCTTGATTTGTTCTTGTTTCAAGTAATCTTCTAAAATACTTCTCAAAACAGTGCCTTTTGGCGTCCACAAAGGCAAACCAGGTCCCACCGGATCGGCAAAGATAAACAAGCCTAATTCTTTGCCTAATTTGCGGTGATCGCGCCTTAATGCTTCTTCTTTGCGGTGTTTGTATGCTGCTAATTGTTCGGGAGTTTCCCAAGCAGTACCGTAAATGCGCTGTAATTGAGCTTTGGTTTCGTCGCCGCGCCAGTAAGCGCCTGCTAGGCTTTCTAGCTCGATCGCCTTTGGATTCAACTCACTGGTATTTTCTAAGTGAGGCCCGGCGCACAAATCCCACCATTCCTCGCCCACATGGTAAATAGTAATTGGTTCGATCAAACCTTCTAAAATTTCTAATTTGTAAGGTTCGTTAATCTCCTTAATTCTGCGTTCCGCTTCCTCGCGGCTGACTTCTTCCCGAATTACAGGCAATTTACGGTTGATGATTTTGATCATCTCTTTTTTAATGGCTTTTAAATCCTGTTCCGTAAAAGGTTCGGGAGTGTCAAAGTCATAATAGAAACCGTTTTCAATCCAAGGGCCAATGGTTACTTGCGCCTTGGGAAATAACTTCTGCACCGCCATCGCCATAACGTGGGAGGTGGTGTGGCGAATTTTTTTTAGTGCCTCCGACTCACTCGTGCGGGGCAACTCAATCTTAACGGACTCTTCTGGAGGGGACATGGATTGTGAGCTAGACATCGGCTGAATTAGCAATTAATTTAGTTGCAGTTGCTTCTATCTTACTCAGATTGGGACAGCAAGCGCCGACTTCCGACTAGCGGACACTCCGGGAAATTAGGTCATTCTGGGCATTGGGCATTGGGCATTGGGCATTGGGCATTGGGCATAGTTTTTTTCTTCCTTCTTTTTTCTTTCTTTCATCCGTTACATCCGTTACATCCGAAGAAAGCGAATCCGTTGCCGAACTTCCTTCTGCTATGAGCTATTGCTAGCGAGTCTGAGCGGATATTGCAGAATTTGGGATTTCGACTCAAAAATCGCTGCTGGCACAGTTAAATTTATTCACACCCACCTGCTAATTGTGATTAAATTATTGAATTTTTGTTAAAAATATGTTACAATTTGTAAAGACCGTCTAAGACTATAATAGATAAATAACCCAATTTTGATCCATGCTTAATTCCAACTTGCCCGAGCCAGAATTGCTCAAAGCGTTACTGGAACCGCTGTTAGAGGATTTCAATTACTGGTTCGCTCGATCGGCAAAGCTCTTAGAAACTGAAGAAATTCCCTTTCTCAGCGACGAAGATCAATCTGACTTGCTGGCGCGAGTCAAACAGGCTCAGCAAGAAGTAGGCGCGGCTACAGCTCTATTTCAAGCAACCGGAGGTCAAGTTGGGATTGAAACAGCAGCACTGATGCCGTGGCACCGACTGCTCGCCGAATGCTGGCAAGTATCGTCCCGCTTTCGCTCATTGCAGTCAGCTCACCCAGGAAAATAAGGAAGCGAGTTCAAGTAAAACTTGCACTCAAACCCCAAACCTTTGGAAATGTAGTGGCTGACTTGACAACCTCAAACATATTTCCAGTTAATAAGTTATTACTTGCTGAAACACCTTTGTAAATTGCTGTGTGGCTGTTTAGCCCGGAGGAGAAAATAATGTTGCACCTGCTTTATATTTTAGCTTTTACCGTTCTTGCCTTTCTGGCAGTCGGTAACTTAATCCGCAGTCTAGTCACCGTAGGTATGGAGTCCCAGCGCCCTCAACAATTCATGGCAAATAATCGCCACGCATCCCATCCTCGCTCTCAATCTGTACCCCATCCAGAACTTTTAGACGAACACGGCCACATTGTCAATGAGCCCCTGTTAGTGATGCGTTCGCTGACTGTCCAAGACGCCCGCGAACAATTAGATGCTCTCTACAAATCATCTCCGGGCGGCAGCGACGAAGGGGGCGAACTAGCCTAAGACAACCACAGCGGCAGCATTTATACTTAGGGGCGATGCCTCAAAAAAAAAATAGGATTTACACGCTAGGTGTCCGAAACCCTTTTTCTTCATAGATTTTGGTGAAAATCGTTTCCGCGCTTCATCGGCATAATAATTTTCCGAGCATCCTTGGCATCATTCCGAATCTAACCAGATTGGATATAAGTCCTCACAATAATTGGCCGTTAGTTTTTAGCTAATGGCCAATTATTTGTGATTTTTGAAAGTTTAATTGCCGATTAGCCAGAGCGATCGCCAAAAACCGATTCGCCAAAAACCGATAAAGATGGCGCTGATATCAAATAGCTCAAGAATAGTATAATGCAAGAGATCCGCAAGCGGTGCCTAACAAGTCTGAATGGTGAGAGTCCTAACGCCCGAATCGAAGCCTGAATAGATGAGTTGGCGTCAAAACCTAGAGGTAAAAACAGGTGACTTTGGGATGAACTCAAGGTCTTGGAGGCATACCTCTGCTTAGATTCGTCTAAATGATATGCCTAGCATGATATGACTTAAACAGTCGTGTTATGAAGCATAAATGTATCAGATACTGAAAAGGGATCGCTCTAAACCTCCTATCGATCCTGTTTTGTCATCGGCAAAAATGCACGTTTAAGGCTAGATGATCGTCCCTATTTCGCTACTGGCAGAACTTCTGCAAGCTTTGCCCCAACTGCGGGCACAAATTTATTTCAAATCTTCCATGACAGCCCTGTCTCACGCAATGGAAGACTTAGTTTTGGCGGGTTCCGACGACGAACCGCTAGTCATTGCAAGCTTTCAGCGAGAGCGCTTCTACCGCCAGGAAGCTCACCGCTACCGGCGAATTGCCTCACGCTCGTCTCAGGTATACGTGCTGGCAGCACCGGAAACTGACTTTAAAAATGCTTCGGAGTGTCACGAAACTGTGGCGTTTGCACCGGATGACGGATTAAGTAAAGAGTGGCACTTAGTGGTGCTCGGCCAACAATACTCAACTTGCTTGATTTGTCAAGAAAAAATTGTGCCGATCGACAACCAGGACGATCGCGGGCCACTGTTGATGGATCAAGCTCGCAGATTTGAAGGAATTTGGACGTTCGATCGCGAGGTCAGCTCCAAAGCGGCCGCATTGTTGCTCGATAGAATTGTCAATTATCGCCCGGAATTGGCCGAAAAGATCGATCGAGCGCGAACTACTTACAAGCTCAAAACACCGAAAAAAACGCGGAAATCCGCCACTTCCCAAGCCGCCAAACCAGACATAAGTACGAGAAAAAACTCAAAAATTCCCAATCCAAAATTGAGCGATGCTTTTACCGAACGCTTAGTAACCTACTTGCAAGCAGGCCAGCACAAACTGCTCAAAGCATACAGCGCCATCGCCGCTCAGGAACGCAAAGAACGCCTGGTAAACTTAATTACCACGGCAATGCGACAGTCTCTCAACCCACAAGAAATCGTCGAAGTTGCAGTCCAAGAACTCGGCACTGCCCTGTCGGCCAGCCGGTGTTTGATTTATCGGTGCAAGGCCACAGATGTGGCGGTCAAAATCGATCGCGAGTTTTTGGCTCCGGGCGCTAGTTCTATGCTGGATCAGACTTGGCTGTTGCAGGAAAATCAAATATGGAGCGACGCGGTGGCGCGGCAAGAGCGAGTTTACATCCAAGACACATCACAGCACCCGCTGATTGTCAATACAAAATTCCTGGAAAAAACTGTAAAAAATTGGCAAATTGTCTCTTGGTTAATGGTGCCAGTGCTTTATCAGGGGCGGGTTTTGGGGATGGTGGAAATGCACCAGTGCCGATCGGTTTTGCCTTGGGAAGAAGACGAAATTGCTTTAGTAGAGGCGATCGCCACCCAACTCGGAGCCGCCTTAATTCAAGCAGAAACCTACGCTCATTTAGAAGAACTCAACCAACAATTAGAAGCATTAGACCGCACTCGCAGCAATCTAATTGCCATCACCGGACACGAACTCCGCACCCCTCTTTCTACGATTCAAGTTTGTTTGGAAAGTTTGAACTCCGAACCAGATATGCCTGCCGAATTGCGGCAAATCATGTTAGAAACTGCCCTCGGCGATGCCGATAGAATGCGGAAACTCGTGCAGGATTTCTTAACTCTTTCTCACTTAGAAAGCGGGCGAGTCCAATGGAATGTAGAATCGCTGACGCTGCAAGAATGCGTTGATTTGGCCCTCAGCAGCGTGCGCTCGCGCACTGTCGATCAACAGTTACCGGAAATTATCGCCGAAGTGTCCGCAGAATTGCCTTTAGTGCAAGCTGACGGAGAGTGGTTGGTAGAGGTGCTCTCTAAACTGCTAGACAACGCTTGCAAATTCACCACACCTCAAGGAAGCGTGACAGTGCAAGCGAAATACAACGGTTCTCAGATGGTGGAGGTGCTCGTAGCCGATACGGGGAGGGGAATAGAGGCTAATAGTTTAAAAGTAGTGTTCGATCGATTTTATCAAGAAGAAGGAGCTTTGCGCCGCAGTGCCGGCGGTACCGGTTTGGGATTGGCAATTTGCAAACAGATTGTTGCCGGCTGGGGCGGTAAAATTTGGGTAGATTCCGCAGGAAAAGACCGAGGAAGTGAATTTCACTTTACTATTCCCACTGTTTAGACTCAATTAATACAGCGTATTCCAGGCTTATGAAGTACACGCCAGAAACCGGGTTTCTTTACAGTTCTCGCATCCTTAATAATTCTGTTGCTCGAAACCCGCTTTCTCCGTACTAAATCTACAGGGAATATACTGTAAAAACCCTGGTTTGTGGGCGTCTGAGCGCGCAAGTATCGATCAAGTTATATCAAATCCGGCTGCACCGGAATGATATCAAATCCGCCCTTCATCGTCGGGCGTAAAGTCGAATCCCGAGGCCAACAAATAATTCGCGCAATTTTCAGTTTTTTGACTCACAGTCAACAATCAACAATCAACAATGAGTCCGGTGCAGCCGGAATCGATATTAATGGATCGACCGAGATACGATTGTACAGAAAAGTTTTCACTGCAGAACCAGCCTCCGCTGCTACACTCTCTCTCACCCTCAATCCTCACCCTCTTAGATCGGCCTTAAAGGTGATGTAGGCACGCGGTGTTCCGCTTTAAAATCGAAAGTATCAAAGCAGATTCAGGATGCGCTTGCCGTCTTAAACCCGGTTTGGCGACAGAATACCTAGGGAGGCTGCAGCCAATTAATATCAGTTTAAAAAAAGAATCCAACTGTAGGTAAGCTACAAACCCCGATAGTAATCAGTCATGCCGAATCTAAAATCTAAAATCTAAAATGGTGTAAGTCTCCTGTCCACAAGTCGTGAGATGGTAAAAGTCGCTCGAATCTGTTGAGGCACTGACGGCGCCAGTGTTGATTCGTGAAAATTTGAGAATGCAAATGTTTCGCCCGGAAAAAGTTTTTTTCCAGAAGAATACTCAAACCTAGAGGTTAGGAAAATCAATTATGTCACCTACAACCCAGATGAAATCTACTCAACCTATGGCCAAAAAGCCACAACTACAATTAGGTTCTGAAGGTAAAGCGGTATTGGAACTCGAACAACTGCTAACCAAGTTGCAACTTTATCGGCATCCTGCTAAAGGAATTTTTAACAAAGCAGTTGAATTTTCTGTGAAACTGTTTCAGTTTCGGGTTTTCTTGTCGCCGGACGGTATTGTCGGGCCGCTGACTTGGCAGGCGCTTTATACTGGTGCTCCAGTTAATATGCCGGTACTCAGATTGGGAAGTTCTGGGGAAGCAGTCGCTACTGTTCAGGAAGTTCTCAAAATTTCCAAGCATTATGGCGGTAAAGTTGACGGTGACTTTGCTACTTTGACGGACAAAGCTGTTCGCGCATTTCAAAAAAGCTTTGGGATTGAGGCCGACGGGATTGTCAATCAAGAAACTTGGACTGCTTTGAGCCAAATTCCGCGCGGCTATGACCCTAATTGGTTCTTGACTTAGGGTTGACGCGGTAAATTGTTCGATCGTGTGTGGGGAGAAATTGGAGGAATGTGCGATTATTCGGGTGCCCCACAAGCACCAGAATAATTGCTGTTTTTTTTTGATTATTTTTTCGGGATTCGTGCTGCCTAATTTGGTTTTATAACTTTGGTGGAAATTATCAATTATCAATTATTAACTACTAATTATCAATTATCAGAAGAGATCGATCGCCAAAAAACTGTTAATTTTCCTTACAATTTCGAGAACAGCGTGCAGTCTCGATGATACGATGCCGTAAAAATCCTTTGGATATATCTATGGCCGAACAACTTACTGGACAACCCCCAATCTTCGGCGGCAGCACCGGCGGCTTGCTGACCAAGGCGCTAGTTGAAGAGAAGTACGCTATCACTTGGACTAGCCCCAAGGAGCAGGTGTTTGAAATGCCTACTGGTGGCGCTGCGATTATGCGTCAAGGCGACAACTTGCTGCATCTGCCCCGGAAGGAGCAGTGCATCGCTTTGGGCGGCCAGCAACTGCGGGCCAAATTCAAAATCACCAACTACAAAATTTACCGGGTGTTTCCCGACGGTACTACTGAGTACCTCCATCCCAAAGATGGCGTGTTCCCTGAGAAGGTGAACGAAGGTCGTCCCTACAACGGTAAGATTGACCGCAATATTGGCAGCAATCCAAATCCGGCTAAGCTCAAGTTCAGCGGTAAGAAGACTTTCGATCCTTAGACAATGAGTTCATGGCTGAGCAAAACATAGGTAATATTCCCTGTAAGGCTCAGCTTGTAAACTTGTTTTTGCAGTAGTATTCTGGCGCGGGAGGCTAAGCCCGCAGCGCCAAAATACTACTGCAAACTTCAAATCTTATTAAAAGTTAATCGTTAAATTAATAATGAATGTCGCAATCAGGCGAGCGCAGCCTTCTGATATCGATGTTTGCGCTCGCATTACTTATGAAGCTTTTAAATTTATTTCCGATCGCCATCAATTCCCTACAGATTTTCAGACGCTGGAGTTTTCAACTGAAATTATTGGTCTTCTGATCGAAAGTCCGTTGTTTTTTGGCATAGTAGCCGAGAGTGAGGGTGCGGTTGTCGGCTGCGGGTTTATGGACGAACGCAACCCGATTCGCGGTATCGGGCCCGTCAGTGTCGATCAAACTTTTCAGGGCCGTGGCACGGGACGGCAAATCATGAAAGCTTTGCTGGAAAAGGGACAGAACGCTGTGGGTATCCGTTTGGTTCAAGAATCTTTTAATATGGCGTCGCTGTCGCTGTACGCTTCTTTGGGTTTTGAGGTGAAGGAACCTTTCGTGTTAATGGAGGGGAAGTTTCGCAGCCAGCCACAGAATGGGTTTGAGGTTCGGGCGATGGCTAGTGAGGATGTTGGTGAATGTGCGGCTTTGTGCAAGAAATTATACAGGTGCGATCGAACTAGCGATATTGAGTACGCCCTGAATTTCTTTTCTCCTTGGGTTGCTTGCAAACAAGGTCGGATTGTGGCTTATACTTGTGCGGTGTCGGCTTTGAGCCACAGCGTCGCGGAAACTGAGGCGGATATGCAGGCTTTACTGTTGGGGGCGGCCGCGTCGAACTCCGAAGCACAGCTTTCTTTCCACTTGCCGGTGCGTTACGCAAGTTTGTTTCGCTGGTGTTTGCAAGAGGGGCTGCGCGCGCTCAAACCGATGGCCGTGATGGCAGTTGGCGAGTACCAGCAGCCTCATGGCTGTTGCTTTCCGTCTTTTGTTTATTGAACCCAAGACGGTTAGGACGCTTTTAATCGCTGAAATTATTGCCAGGATTCCATTTTCCTTCTTCTTTCTTCCTTCTTCCCTCTTCCTTCTTCCTTCTCCCTTCTGATATATATGATATTCCCCGATTTCTCACAATTTTCGGAACTGGCGAAACAAGGCAATTTTGTACCCGTGTATCAAGAATGGGTTGCTGATTTGGATACGCCGGTGTCTGCGTGGTATCGGGTTTGTGCGGGTCAACCTTACAGTTTTCTGCTGGAGTCGGTGGAAGGTGGGGAAAAACTTGGGCGTTATAGTTTCTTAGGGTGCGATCCGTTGTGGATTTTGGAGGCAAGGGGATCTCGCACAACTCAAGTTTACCGTGACGGTTCCGAAAAAGTATTTACGGGCGATCCGTTTGTAGCTTTAACTGAATGTTTGGAGTCTTATCAACCGGTGAAATTGCCGCAGTTGCCACCGGGAATTGGCGGGTTATTCGGTTTTTGGGGTTACGAGTTAATTAAGTGGATAGAACCGCGAGTTCCGGTGCATCCAGCAAGCGAGAATGATTTGCCGGATGGGTTGTGGATGCAGGTGGATAATTTGCTGATTTTCGACCAGGTGAAGCGGAAAATTTGGGCCGTCGCCTATGCGGATTTGCGCGAGGTTGGCGTTGATTTGGCCGATGCTTATCAGCAAGCGTGCGATCGGGTTGGTAAGTTAGTTGAGAAGCTGCAATCGCCGCTTTCCCGGCAATCTACTCTCATAGAATGGACACCTCCCAATAACGCGCAAGATACCCGTTCCACAACCGGAAATACAGAATTGGCTTACACGAGCAATATTACCCGTGAAAAGTATTGTGCCAATGTCTTAAAAGCTAAGGATTATATCAAAGCCGGAGATATTTTTCAAGTAGTTATTTCGCAGCGACTAGAGGCTGAATACAGTGGCGATTCTTTTGCACTTTACCGATCTTTGCGTCTGATAAATCCTTCTCCGTACATGGCTTATTTTCATTTCGGAGATTGGCAGATTATCGGTTCGAGTCCCGAGATTATGGTGAAGGCGGAAAACACTGCTGATGGCAAAAAGATTGCAACTTTGCGACCGATTGCCGGCACTCGCCGCCGGGGTAAAACTCCTCAAGAAGATGATGCTTTGGCTGCTGAATTGCTGCAAGATCCGAAGGAAATTGCGGAACACGTCATGTTAGTTGATTTGGGCAGGAACGATTTAGGAAGAGTTTGCCGAAACGGTACTGTAAAAGTTGACGAGTTAATGGAAATTGAGCGTTATTCTCACGTCATGCACATTGTGAGCAATGTGGTGGGAGAATTGGCTGAGGATAAGACTGCTTGGGATTTGTTGAAAGCTGGTTTTCCTGCAGGTACGGTTAGCGGTGCTCCGAAGATTCGGGCGATGGAGATTGTGCACGAGTTGGAAGGTTGCCGCCGGGGGCCGTATTCTGGGGTTTACGGGTATTATGATTTTGAGGGGCAATTGAATAGTGCGATCGCCATTCGGACTATGGTTGTTCGTTCTTTAGGTGGTGATAAACATTCGGTTTCTGTGCAAGCAGGTGCTGGTTTGGTGGCCGATTCTAACCCGGATATGGAGTACGAAGAAACGCTCAATAAAGCCAGGGGAATGTTAGAGGCAATTCGCTGTTTGAAATAGCAAGTTAAAAACCTCTTTTATAAGGAGGAGGCGGTTGAAACCGCTGCTACACAAACTACTGTTGAAGAGGGAAATGTGAATTTTTATATAGTTGACGTGTTTGCCGAGTCAAAGTATGCTGGCAACCAGCTAGCTGTATTTTGCGGTGCGGGAGTTGCCGAACTATCTGAGGCCCAAATGCTGCTGATAGCGAGGGAAATCAATTATTCAGAAACTACGTTTATTCGATCGCCCGATCCGCGAGATGGTGGCTATGACGTGCGGATATTCACGCCCAAGAAGGAATTGCCCTTTGCCGGTCATCCGACTTTAGGCACTGCATTTGTGTTGCAGCAAGAGATTATTCGCCAAAAGGTCGATCGAGTAATTCTAAATCTAGCCGTCGGTCAAATTCCAGTTAGTTTTAATTATCACAATGAATCGGCCGAGATTTTGTGGATGCGACAAAACCCGCCTAGTTTTGGTCAAGTTTTATCAGCCGAAAGTCTGGCAAATGTCTTGAATTTACAACCCGATGAAATTGATGCCAACTTCCCAATTCAAGAAGTTTCGACCGGAGTGCCGTTTATTATTGTACCGTTAAAAACTATCGCCTCGCTCAAAAAGGCTCAAGTCAACTTAGATAAATATTTTGAGCTAGTTAATACAATGGAAGCAAAAGAAATTTTGATATTTTGCCCAGAAACTTACAGCGACGTTAATGATTTAAGCGTGCGAGTTTTTGCCCATTCATTAGGAATTCCTGAAGATCCGGCGACTGGCAGTGCTAACGGCTGCTTGGCTGGATATTTGGTAGAACATGATTATTATGGGGAAGCAAAGATTGATGTAAGAGTTGAGCAGGGTTATGAAATCGATCGACCTTCTTTGCTGTTGTTACAAGCCGCTAAGAATGAAGGGGAAATAACAGTTTTGGTGGGTGGTAAGGTGGTGATGGTTGCTAAGGGAGAATTTGTGTAGGATATTTAATGGCAAATTATTAAATGCAGAGGCACGGAGCTAGATTGAGAGGCTTCTTTGGCGATTGAGATATTACAATGTTGCTAATATGAGGTAGCTCATATTCATTGATTCGCGTGATTGTTAGGCTAAAAAAGTCATCAATACCAGAGACTTTTCAATGCTGCAAACATTTTCGCGGACTTTAAATGTATCCCCTGACGCTTCTGAAGCCCTGCTTTCACTTCCATTAACCAGCTTGCTGGATTCACCGGAATTCAATCAAGTCTTGGGAAGTTTGGATACTAATTTACTCAAAGAAACTTTGCCAACTGCTGGAACTGTTTTAGCTCAAAAGCTGCCGCCTTTTTACGACTGGTTGCAAACAGAACTAGGAATTAAAAACGTCCCTAACAGTCCCGATCATACTACGAAATGGGTAGTCGGTTTTTTGAAGAATCAAGAAAGTTTAACTCGTTTAGTCGATCTGCACAAATCAATTCCCAGACAGGCATTAGAACGAGCGATCCCTCGTTTAGTTAGCGCCTTTGATGAAGTTCAACCCACCGCTGTAAAGCAAGAATGGGAAAAAGCGATCGCAGCACTTTGTCTGCTTCTGGCAGTCGCAGCGCGGGAAAATCAGCCATCTGCGGCCTGAAGCCATTCTGTGTGAGTTTAAACAAAGCGCTTTTTTCGGAAAATTTGCAATTGAGTGCGATCGATCTCAACGACTACCGGCCGCCGTTTGTTGAGGACGATCGCATTGTGTCTGTTTAGCAAAAGCCACTGAGCCAATATTGCCACAATCGCGCGCCTTTTGAGAAACTTGCCTTCAAAACGCGCCATTCGGACGATCGCCTCTTCGATTTTATAACAACAGTTGTTGCCTTTCTGGGAAATCACGAAAATCGTTCCCGGTATGTAATCGCCTTCATTTGCCCAGAAAGCATACCTTTCGCCTAAAGTAAAATAGTGAAAAACATTCTTAGCGGTGGAAGTTTTAGCTAACTTTTCCGAAACGCCCAAAGAATTAAAAATTACAGTGGATCTAATATAACCCGGGTATTTTGCTGCTATTTGCTGAGCAACTTTGCCGCCCAAACTTTCTCCGATGATATCCGGCGGATTCCCGCTGTGAAATTGCTGCTTTATCCAATCAATAGCACCTGCTGTTTGCGCCGATTTTAACTGGCGTTCTAGTTTTGCCATAAATACATCTGGCGTATCTTCCAAAACGCGCTCGAAAGGATACCAAGAACCGTAGCCGCGAATCACTAAAACAGGCGGATTATTGCCAGAAATGGGGACGCGACTTTCAGCATAAAAACCAGTGCGAGAGTCTTCAAACACTTTTTTTATGATATAATTTCCATCAATAACTTGCCCTTCTTCGTGCCGAATGTAAATTGAAGGATTATTGGGTTTAAAAGTATCGTGCAGTTGGGGTTTGGCAAATTTTTCATACAGGGAATCTAGCAAGTGCCTTCCCGTTTGGCGATCGACAAAATCGAATTCTGTTCCTTTCATTATCGCGTAGCAGCCGATTTTACCAACAATATTTAATAAGTACAAAAAAGCTACCTAAACCCGCCACCGCACAACGAATAATCTAAAGTAACTTTTACTTGTATCAAATGGCAAAAATCTACATGACATTTACCGTTGGGTGAGAGAGAGGGCGGGTTTTAGATATTGTCAATGATGAGCAAATATTGTATGTGAAACCCGCCCTACCAAATCACTTTTACAAAACTCGCAAGGTGCTAGCAATACTATCGACTGCTTCCAGCGCGCGAATTTCATCGAGTGCTTGTTGAAAATTCCCTTCCCTAACATCGTGAGTCACGACGACAATTTCTGCTAAATCGCCGCGAATTCCCGTCTGCACAACTGATTCCAAACTAACTTTGTGGTTGCCGAAACAAGTGCCGAGTTTGCCAATTACCCCCGGAGTATCGCGCGTCAGAAAACGGGCGTAAAAGCGAGTAACAAGTTCCTGCATCGGAGAAATTTTGCAGTAGTGTTGGTGACTGCAACTCAGCAAAGGATGAGGAATCGGAACAGTTTCGGTTTTCAGGATAGCCGCCACATTCATTATGTCGGATACTACGGCGCTAGCTGTTGGGCCCGCACCGGCGCCGCGCCCGTAGAGCATCAATTGCCCGATCGGCTCTCCTTCGACTAAAATTGCATTGTAAACCCCGTTAACACTCGCCAGCGGATGAGTTTTCGGCACAAAACTAGGATGCACTCGAATTGACAGCAGTTCGCTTTCTCCCTCCGCTTGCTTGCCATTGTAGCGGGAGGTTTCTTGAGCAATAGCCAACAATTTAATCACAAATCCCAGCTTGTCGGCGTAGTTAATATCAGTGGCACTAACTTTTCTAATACCTTCGCAGTGAACATCTGCTAATTTGATGCGTCCGCCAAAAGCTAGCGAGGCTAAAATAGCAATTTTATCGGCAGCATCTAATCCATCTACATCTGCTGTGGGGTCAGCTTCAGCATAACCTAATTGCTGAGCGTCGGCGAGCACTTCGGCAAAGTCTGCGCCTTCTGTTTGCATCCGCGTCAGGATGTAATTAGTTGTGCCGTTGACGATGCCGGTGACAGTTTTAATGCGGTTTGCACCTAAAGATTGTTTGAGGCTTTGAATGACCGGAATGCCACCGCCGACAGCAGCTTCTAGCATTACGTAAACGCCTTTTTTGTTGGCGGCCTCGAAGATTTCATTTCCGTAGCGGGCGATAACTGCTTTGTTGGCAGTGACGACGTGCTTGCCGCTGGCAATAGCTTGCAGAATGAGCGATCGCGCCGGTTCCAATCCGCCAATCAGTTCTACTACAATATCAATTTTCGGGTCAGTTGCGATCGCTTCTAGGTCAGTTGTCAGCACATTTTCTGGCAATTGTAAAGACCGAGTTCGAGAAATATCGCGCACTCCCACCCGATAGATTTCCAATTCCTGCAACAGCGGATGGCGGCCGTCTGGGGAGAGCAAAATCTCTGCTGTTCCCGCGCCAACTGTACCCAAACCTAACAAACCAATTTTGAAAGCCACGACTTTGACCCGTAGAAACTCAATTAAGCCACAACCATTGTAGGCTATTCCCGTACCGGAGCAATGAAAATAGTATTGTAGGGTACGCATTCGGTACCTTATATCAATTCCGGTTGCACTCCTTATGGTTGTTGACTGTTGACTGTTGACTGTTGACTGTTGACGGGCGGGTCGAAAAACTGAATGGTTGAGTGTTAACTGTTGACTCGATTTTATGATTCCGATGCAACCGGAAACGATATTACAAGTCGGATACAATTGCCCTAAAAACAATTGTAGGGCGAGCCAAGCCCACCCTACAAATCAGATTAAATCAGGTAACACATTAATAAGTTTCAACGTGCCAACGGTGCTCTTTCTTCAACTGTTTTTGATAGGCAGCCCAGTCAACGCCGTACTTGCCAGCCGCGGCCGACATTCCCTCATCAATTCCGCCTTCCATACCCTTCAAACCGCAGATATAAGTGTGAGTATTCGGCTTTTGAACCAATTCCCACAATTGGTCTGCGTTCTCTTGAATCCGGTTTTGAATGTACATCTTGCCGCCGTCAGCATTCTTTTGCTCGCGGCTAATTGCATAAGTCAAGCGGAAATTATCGGGGAACTCGCGCTGCAATTGCTCCAACTCTTCCTTATAAAGAATGTTGGGAGTGTAAGCAACTCCAAAGAACAACCAAGCTAAACCTCTGAATTTGTAATCGGGGTTGTTTTCTTTAAACATCCGCCACAAATAAGCCCGGAAAGGAGCAATACCCGTACCGGTACCCATCATAATCACGGTGGCTTCCTCGTCGTCGGGCAACAGCATTTCTTTGCCTACGGGGCCGGTGATTTTGACATCATCTCCAGGTTGCAAACCGGTGAGAAAAGTTGAACAAACACCAAAGACTTTTTCGCCGGTTTCTGGGCTTTTGTACTCTAGGCGGCGGACGCACAGAGAGACTGTTTTGTCGTCTACATCGTCTCCGTGACGGGTGGAGGCGATCGAATACAGCCGAATTTTGTGAGGTTTGCCGTTTTTATCTGTGCCATCGGGAATAATCCCGATACTTTGACCTTCGAGATAGTGCAAATTGCCTCCAGAAATGTCAAATTTGACGTGACGGACTGTACCCTCGCCGCCTTCTTTGACCAATTCTTCTGTAGAAATGCACTTACCAATATAGGGATTGGCCGGCTTGTAGAGGTTAACAGGAACCTGAACTTTTTCCTTGGCTTGAGTCATGGGCTTAGTTTCTTCTCCAGATTTCTGACTCTGTAGCCCTGCTTCTGGTGCGACTTTGCCATTTGTTTCGGGAGCGCTGTTTGAGGGGCGGATGCTGACAATTCTTCCACCCATCCGAGCAATCCGGCGCATTTCCTGATTCATGCGCTCGTAGGGCACGGAGATAAATACGCTGCCGCTACGGCGAATCGGGTTACTTATTTGGTCAGTTGCTTGGCTCTGACGCATACCCTCCACTTCGTAAACAAAGATGCGGCTGCCTGATTCTGAGTTTGCCGCAACACCAGATATGCTTGGGCTGTACATTTGTTGCTTGTCCTTCACGATACAGAGTTATAAAGAAAGAGAATGTGACGTTAGACTCAATTTACTTTTTTCTTAAGGCCATCGGGACTAATTGGCCGCGCCAATTTTTGGGCCTCGCCACGCCGGCGGGAGTGTTGAAGTTGCGATCGCTCGCGTATCAAATCCCTACTAGCCGAACGCCGCGCTCACCGAGCCCTATTGCGTTCGGCTGTTGACCTATAGCTATTGTTGTCTGCGTACTGCCAATATTTTACCCGATCGGGGGATCTGCCCCGATAAGTCCTTGTGATTTGGGGAGCGCCCCACCAGAGAAAGGAAGATTCGAGGAGTTTAATGAGGTTGAGCTTGTAGGGGGCCAACGCCTTCTGGTAAGATTAACCACTAAAGTTAGTATTAATTACTTGCCTTGAAGATTGCTTGGGTCTGCCCGGGCAGGCAGTCAACTCACTGCTGTATGCTGGTGAGAACTCGATCGTCTCGGGGTAGCACAGCAGCACAAAGCCTGTTTGCCGCTACCTGCGGGCTGAAATTTTGTGGAATCTAGACTTGAGTTAGTTAGTAAACAGTGATTTTGTTAGAGGGAAACTATGACCAGTAAGCCGGATCGCGTGGTTTTAATTGGCGTTGCCGGAGATTCCGGATGCGGAAAATCTACTTTTTTACGCCGATTGACAGATTTGTTCGGGGAAGATTTCGTTACTGTAATCTGCCTCGACGACTATCATTGTCTCGATCGCAAGCAGCGCAAGGAAACAGGGATTACAGCCCTTGACCCCAGAGCCAACAATTTTGACCTGATGGCCGAGCAAATGAAGGCTCTCAAAGAAGGTCACGCGATCGACAAGCCGATTTACAACCACGAAACCGGTCTGCTCGATCCTCCTGAGCGGGTAGAGCCGAATCATGTGATTGTGATTGAAGGGCTGCATCCGCTGTACGACGAGCGAGTTCGATCGCTCCTCGACTTCAGCGTCTACCTCGACATCAGCGACGAGGTAAAAATTGCTTGGAAAATCCAGCGCGACATGGCGGAACGGGGCCACCGTTACGAAGACGTGCTGTTTGCGATCAATGCTCGCAAACCGGATTTTACCGCCTACATCGACCCGCAAAAGCAATATGCTGATGTGGTAATTCAAGTGTTGCCGACCAACTTGATCAAAGATGACAAAGAGCGGAAAGTTCTGCGCGTGCAGATGATCCAGCGCGAAGGCATCGCCAATTTTGAGCCTGCGTATTTGTTTGACGAAGGTTCCACAATTAACTGGGTTCCTTGCGGCCGCAAGCTGACTTGTTCCTATCCCGGAATTAAGATGTACTACGGGCCTGATGCTTTCTACGGTCACGAAGTCTCGATTTTAGAAGTAGATGGTCAGTTCGAGAATCTCGAAGAAGTTATTTACATCGAAAGCCATTTGAGCAAGACTTCTGCGAAGTATGAAGGCGAGTTAACTCACCTGTTGCTCCAGCACCGCGAATATCCTGGTTCTAACAATGGAACTGGTTTGTTCCAAGTGTTAGTCGGATTGAAGATGCGGGCGACTTACGAGAAGTTGACTGCGAAGGAAGCGAAAGTGGCTGTTAGTGTTTAAAACGCAGACATGAAAGATTGGGGAGGCGCAATTGCGCCTCTTTTTTTGTGGAGAAATGAACCGCAGAGGGCGCAGAGGGTGCAGAGTAGAGTTAGGGGAGGGTGTTTGGAAGTAGAGAGGTTAAGAAGGTTATTCCGGCTTCATTGAGGTCGCTATTTAGGGAAAAAGTTAGACTGCGAACTCGAATATCGTCATTTTTTATATCTAGTGGCTGTTTGAGGTTTTGCGGGTAGACGAGAATTGCATTTTGGCACTTTAACGCATTTGCGTAAGCAACTATTTGATGAATGTCATTATTGGCTACTTTATCGGGAGCTTTGTATTTTGTATCGATGACGTATTGGACTTTTTTTGTTTCACTATCGCCGAGGAGTAAGTCAATCCGATCGTAATAATTTTGGTCATGGGTGACTCGGTGTTGTTGTTTGACAAAAAAGCCTTTTGGTGTATTTGCTTTGAGCCATTCAGCGACAAATTGTTCATATAAATTAGCCATGTCAATGAGAAAAGGGAGCATTTCGCGATCGCCACTTTCGTGACTCGGCCCTGTGTTATCTAAAAAAAATCGACATAAGGCGTGTAAAAGTTGATAATCTTGATTCAAACGGTGATAATTTCTATCAATACAAGCTTCTGATTTAAAAGGTTTTAATGTAACAAATCCTTGGAGTGCGTGAAAGGCTTTTCGCACAGTGGATGAAACAGATTCACGGCACAAACCGCTGCGGCCAATGATGAATAGTGTCCAAGCGAGTATTTGATTGTCTTCGATGTCGCCTGTTTGTTCGTTATAGTGGCATTTTAGTTTAACATCCCAAGGTTTTTGCAGGGCTGACCGCAAATCGACGCGGCCGCGAATGTAGGCGAGTCTTTCGGTTTTGGATAAGTAATCGCGATATAATCCTTTGCGACAGCGTTCTAGATTTTTTTGGGCAAGAATGTTAGCTAATCTCTCGTAACTTTGTTCTAAAAATTGGCACTGAATCGCTCCTTGGGGAAATTTTATCTTAAGTTTGTAGGCATACTCAAGCATTCCGAATAAGTTGGCAATTGGGACTTTTGGGTGGATGATAATGTGAAACTCTGGAGTGATGGGAATGTTGCCAACTCTGCCTTTAGATTTTAAGTGCCATTGATATTTTGTTTTAAAGTTGGGAAATTCTATCTCTATTTCCTTGGCATAATTATGGTATATTTTCTGTCCTAATGATAGGGGGATTGAGTCTTGTTCAAAAGTTGCTAATTGATATTCTGTAAGTTCGATAATTCGGCGGTATTCTGGTTTCATAATTGTCGTGGATGCAGTAACGCCACCGTATCGGCGTTAATGACGGCGTTAGATTGTCAATAGCCCAATTTATTCTTGATATTCTCCCAAAGAAACTCATCCATTTTTTCCAGGCTATCAAAGAAGTATTCTTCGAGGTATGGCTCAATTTCCATTTGCCAAATATCTTGGATATCTTCAGCTAAGGTTTTTGTCAAAAAGAAGGAGATGCCTAGTTCATAGTGTTTGTTGTTAATTGCCCGATTGACATCTTCTAGAATGCTAGTTAATTTATCAACTGGGAAACCTGTTTCCTCTCTGTGGTGATACTGTCGCAGGACTTCATAGTTTGGATAGACGGGAATGAATGCGAAGCGGCGGCGGAGTGCGTTATCGACTAAGGCAATAGAACGGTCTGCTGTGTTCATTGTGCCGATAATGCGGACATTTTTAGGTATTCTAAATTGTTCGCTACTGGCTAATTTAACGGTGCGATCGCGGTCATCAAGCAAATACATTAACTCTCCAAATACCTGAGATAAATTTGCGCGATTAATTTCATCAATAATGAGAACGCAAGTGTCTTCACAGGCTTCGGCTTGTTTGCAAAATTCTAGGAACCTGCCGGGAACTATGGGATAAGTTAATTCCCCATTTTGACTTTGGGGACGGATGCCTTGGATGAAGTCTTCATAAGTATAAGCTGGATGAAATTGGATAATGTCTGAAAAGCCGTCACCGCCACCGATTAAGTGTTGGGCTAGTTTTTCAGCAATGAAGGTTTTTCCGGTTCCGGGCGGGCCTTGGATGATGGCTTGTTGTTTGCGGTTAATGGTGCGTATCCAGCGATCGAGTTCAGATGTTTGAAAACCAGTAATATAAGAAAAATATTCTAAAGGATAGACTGGATTAAGTTCTTCTTCATATGCTGAATAACTTTCCCTGAAAAGAATATCTGAATCATCATCGTACCGCTTGGCACATAAAAATAATGGAAATATTTGTTGAAATGTATTTGTTATTTTTTGAATTAACCGTTTAGCAGAATATCCTAATAGTTCTTCCGATTCAAGTGATATATCAATCTGAAGATTAGTAATTGTGTTATTTTTTATTGGGGGTGGCAGTTCGGATAGAGAAATAATATGTTCTACTAATTCATAAATAGATTTTTTAGGTTCCATAGATATGGAACGAGATTCCGGCAAAGGAGAATTCACACGAATTATTTTCTGAGTTAAAGAGCAATAATATTGATTGGGGAGAGTGTAACGTTTAAGCATTCCCATTACATCGACTCTATCTATATAATTGCGTTGATAATTATTTAGTATGTGACTAACACAATCTTTTTCTGCATAAAACCCAAAGGTTAAATTTTGGCGATCGAATATTAGCATTAACTGAGCATCATCTAGAGACCTGCTATATTCAAGACCAAAAGCTACACTATAAACCATTAAGCAAGAAGATAATGTTCTAATTTTGTTGGTAGAGGCAAGTTTTTCCCACTTAATACTTATATGTTTTTTGATAAAACATGGCAACATCTCTTCCACCTGACTTGAAATATGCTTTAACGGCTGTTCTAAATATTTTAAGAAATCTTTTTTACGTGCCATATAAAAATCCGACCAGTCCTCAGCCGCAGAAAATTCTTCCAATAATTTAAATGTCTCTGCTGAAAAAGGACATTCAGGATGTACAAAAACTTTTTGCATTTTTTCGGTATGTTTAAGGTGACTCAATTGTTGTTTTTAAATTATTGTAACCGATCGCCCTTCCCGACACCAGATATCTGAGATGCGATCGCACCCACCATCATTACCCTCATCAATTGCCCTGCCAAACCAGTAACACTGGCAAAACCTCTAACAACAGTTGCCGGAAAATTTAAACTTGTGTCGAAATTATCTAAACGTGCTATATTCAATTCCGTCAACCCTGAACTGTGCTTTCAGGTAATGCAAATTTACAAACGAGTCAACTGAATGCTCTCTACTTTTAAGAAATTAGCTTCAATTGCAATTATCTTTGCCGCCCTAAAACTTTTACTTAATTATCCAGTTTTCAGAGAAATAGAAAATTATATCGCAAATAGAGACCCAGCAAGTGCTACCTTAGACGCTGGAAATCTGCCGCAAAAACCCAGCAGCCCGCCTCCGGTAGTTCCCAAAAAATCACCGGAGCAAAAGTTTGATGTAGTAGTATATGGTGATGAAGTACCGGGGATATGTGCGGCGATATGGGCTAAGAAAACTTTAGGCGCAAAGGGCAAAGTTGCGATCGTGCGATCAAACTACGGAAGAGCACCTTTGGGCGGCTTACTCACCCGCGGCGGTTTAGCTTACATCGATGTAGATAAAATCCCCGGTTGGTATCGCCAACCTTACGCGCAATGTTTTAAGGAATTCTTAGATAAAGCGGATGCGCCCGAATCTTGCTTAGACCCAAAAAAGGCAGATAGAGCTCTCAAACAGATGCTTTCAGCAGCCGGAATCAAAGTTATTTCCAACTCAACTCTTACTCCCCGCGTCGTCGATAAAAAAATTGAATATGCCGAAGTAAAAGGCAGCAATCTCATAATTAAAGCCAACTCTTTTATTGACGTAACTCAAGACGCCGAATTGGCAAGAAAATCAGGGTTATCTTATTATACAGGATATGAATCTCAAAATATAAAATCCAAAAATGAAACTTTAGCTGTCTCTGTAGTTCCGAGAATCACGGGTATAACGATGTCCGAATTCCGCAGCATAGAAGATGAAATTCTCTACAACAGGCCTTTGGTAAAAAAGATTAAAGAAAGCATTATGAAATCTAAAGATCCGGCTAGTACAAAATTCTGGATGAGGAATTTCTGGAGTACGATTTATCAGCCATATACAGACGGGTACGACATCAGAAGCGTAGCTATAGGTGCAGCGTATCACATAGACAGAAAGCTGCCCTTCAGTCAAAATAAAGGATTCTTTTTTGATAAAGGCAATGTCTGCGTTTATAACAAAAATGTGCTGTCTTGGAACGGGTTTCTGTTTAAATACCAAGTTGACCAAATCATGAAGATGGAAGCTAACGGCAGAAAACCGACTCCTGAAATGATTAGAGAAATGTCATTTCTCCAATACTGGCTACAAAAGAAGTCTGGTAAAGATGTGAGAGTATTTATTCCTGACGAGATTTATATCAGGCAAACTTTGAACGTTCGCGATGTGGTAGATCCGCTGACGGGGCAGGAGATTATCAAAGGGGGAACAGTACCCGAAAAGTCGATCGGCAGTTTTTCCTACGATTTCGATATGCGGGGCGGAGTCAAGAATTTATCTGCGAGAATTCCGCCGCTGCCAGTCTATAATTTCGGGATAGAAAGTGCTTTAGCTAGCAAAGTGAAGAATTTAGCCATAGTCGGGCGATCGTCCGGTTATGTCGGTATGGCTGTATCCGTCGGGCGAATTGCGACAGTGAATATTTATCAAGGACAAGGTGTGGGCGTGGCGGCTGCCTTGGCTAGCAAGTTCGGCGTACCTCTGAATTCGATTACTTCGGCTGAAACGAAAAAAGCTCTTGAGACTTTAACGGGGAAAACGACGTATTTGTCGGGGAGAGATACGAGTTATGGAGTTGATTATAAAGAGGTGAAATAATTAGAGATATTAAGAGGATTTAACCGCAGAGGGCGCAGAGGGCGCAGAGAAGAGAGGGATGAGAGGTTTATTTAGGAGAGGATGAGGCGGCGGATTCCTTCTTTTAAAAAGCGGACGTTAAAGTTGATGAGAAGACCGAGAGGATAACCAGTCATTTTCAGATATGAAATAACTTGAGCTTCATGGATAGGAAGTATAGTTTGGACTGACTTTAATTCAACTACGATAGTGTTGGCAACCAGCATATCGTATCTGCCTTCCCCAACCACAACACCTTTATAAGTTACATTTACTGTAGGTTGAGGTTGAAAAGGAATTCCCCGGCGCGAGAGTTCTTCACGCAACGAATTCTCATATACCGCTTCCAAAAACCCCGGCCCCAACTCCTTATGAACCTCCATTGCTGACCCAATCACAGCATAAGTCAACTCATTAAGCTCCTCTCCCAACTCTCCTCTCTCCTCTTCTCAAACCTAGATCGCAATCATAACCCAAAACCCTCCCAGCATTCTTCCCTCTGCGCCCTCTGCGCCCTCTGCGGTTCAAAACTCTTCTCCTCCCTCTCCTGTGGCACAATCTTAAATAAGATCAAACTCTCAAGCCACCATGACCGCAAACCTACCCCCCCAATACGACCCCCAAGCCACCGAAGCGAAGTGGCAAAAATACTGGGAAGACAACCAAACCTTCAAAGCTGACCCAGAAGCCGGCGGCGAACCTTACTGCGTTGTCATTCCGCCGCCCAACGTGACCGGCAGCCTCCACATGGGACACGCTTTTGAAGAGACGCTGATTGATGTCCTCGTCCGCTATCACCGCATGACTGGACGCAATACCCTATGGTTGCCGGGAACGGATCATGCTAGCATCGCAGTTCAAACTATTCTCGAAAAGCAACTCAAAGCAGAAGGCAAAACTCGTCACGATTTAGGCCGAGAAAAATTCTTGGAACGGGCCTGGGAGTGGAAAGCGGAATCGGGCAATACTATTACTAATCAATTACGCAGTTTGGGCGTGTCTGTTGATTGGTCGCGCGAACGCTTTACGATGGATGAAGGCTTATCCGCTGCGGTTTTAGAAGCGTTTGTCCGTCTGTACGATGAGGGGCTGATTTATCGCGGCAATTACTTGGTGAATTGGTGTCCAGCCAGTCAGTCTGCTGTGTCGGATTTGGAGGTAGACCAGCAGGAAGTTGACGGGCATTTGTGGCATTTCCGCTATCCTTTGACGGATGGTTCTGGTTATTTGGAGGTGGCGACGACTCGGCCGGAAACGATGTTGGGCGATACTGGGGTGGCTGTGAATCCACAGGACGATCGCTACAAGCATCTTATCGGTAAAACTGTGACTTTGCCGATCGTGAATCGCGAAATCCCAATCATTGCTGATGAGTTTGTCGATCCGACTTTCGGAACTGGTTGTGTCAAGGTGACACCCGCCCACGATCCGAATGACTTCGAGATGGGTAAGCGTCACAATTTGCCGTTTATTAACATTATGAATAAGGACGGCACTTTAAATGAAAATGCCGGAGAGTTCCAGGGACAAGATCGATTTGTTGCCCGGAAAAATGTGGTGCAGCGGTTAGAAACTGACGGGGTTTTGGTTAAAATAGAAGATTACAAGCATACAGTACCCTACAGCGAACGCGGCAAAGTTCCGGTCGAACCGTTGCTATCTACTCAATGGTTTGTGAAGATAAACCCTCTTTCTCAACGCGCTTTAGAAGCATTAGATCAAAGTAACTCACCAGTCTTTGTTCCTGACAGATGGACAAAGGTTTATCGCGATTGGCTGGTGAAGCTAAAGGATTGGTGTATCTCCAGACAATTGTGGTGGGGACACCAAATTCCGGCTTGGTATGCTGTTAGCGAAACCCAAGGAGAAATTACTGATACAACACCTTTTATAGTTGCGAAAACAGAAGCTGAAGCTAAGGAAAAAGCTACGGCTAAATTTGGTAATGACGTGCAGCTAGCAAGAGATCCAGATGTATTGGATACTTGGTTTTCATCTGGGTTGTGGCCTTTCTCAACTCTGGGATGGCCGGACGAAACTAAAGATTTGGATTTTTACTATCCGACAACTACTTTGGTTACAGGTTTTGATATCATCTTTTTCTGGGTAGCTAGAATGACGATGATGGCAGGACATTTTACTGGAAAGATGCCTTTTGATACTGTTTACATTCACGGTTTGGTGTTGGATGAAAACGGTCAGAAAATGTCTAAGAGTAAAAATAACGGTATTGACCCGCTGCTGTTGATTGGCAAGTACGGTACTGATGCTTTGCGCTACACTTTGGTTAAGGAAGTGGTAGGGGCAGGTCAAAATATTCGCATGGAGTACGATCGCAAAACTGATGAATCGAAATCGGTGGAAGCTTCCCGGAACTTCACGAATAAGTTGTGGAATGCGGCTAGGTTTGTGATGATGAATTTGGAGGGACAGACTCCGCAACAATTGGGAAGTCCTTCTGTGGGAGGTGGTTTGGAATTGTGCGATCGCTGGATTCTTTCTCGCTATTATCAAGTTGTGCAAGAAAGCCGCAATTGTTTGGAAAGTTACGGTTTGGGGGAAGCGGCGAAGGGACTTTATGAGTTTATTTGGGGCGATTTTTGCGACTGGTATATTGAGTTAGTCAAATCTCGCTTGCAACAAGATGCTGAACCAAATTCTAAGAAAGTGGCACAGCAAACTTTTGCTTTTGTGTTGGAGGGTATTCTGAAACTGCTGCATCCTTTTATGCCGCACATTACTGAGGAGATTTGGCACACTCTGACTCAAACAGGTGACGATCAATGTTTGGCTTTGCAAGCTTATCCTGAAGCGGATATCTCGCTCATTGATGCTGAATTAGAACAGCAGTTTGAGTTGTTGTTCGGTACAATTCGCACAGTTCGCAATTTGCGGGCAGATGCTGATATCAAACCCAGTGTGAAGGTGACGGCGATTTTGCAAAGCGAAAGCGAGAAAGAACGCCAAATCCTCTCAGATGGAGGCGTTTACATTCAGGATTTGGCAAAAGTCGAAAATCTGACAGTTACTGCTAGTTTGGATACAGATTTGGGACAGACAATTGCTGGGGTTGTAGGTACTGTGCAAGTATTGATTCCTCTGGCTGGGGTGGTCGATTTGGCGGCTTTGCGTGCTAAGTTAGAAAAGAAGTTGAGTAAGGTGGAAGCTGAAATTAAGCATACTGCGGCGCGCTTGACTAATCAGAAGTTTGTGGATAAGGCTACTCCTGATGTGGTTCAGGGGGCGAGGGATGCTTTGGCGGAAGCCGAAAAACAGGCCGAGATTTTGCGCGATCGGCTAAAGGTGTTTTAATAGTTGACAGTTGACTGTTGACTGTTAAGTTGAGGCGCATCTAAATTGTACAGTCAAGGTAGTATGGGTTTTCTGTCTGAGTCACAATCCTCTCGATCCCCCCTAACCCCCCTTAAAAAGGGGGGGACAAAAGCGCTCAAAGTCCCCCTTCTTAAGGGGGATTTAGGGGGATCGAGTCTCGGCTACAAGCGAGATATACAAATAACTAATAACCAATAACTAATAACCAATAATTAATACCCAATTACCACTTACCAATCACTAATTACCCTCATGCTATATTTAGCCCAAATACAAAATCAGGAAAATTTAGGCGAGATAAGTCTGCAATTGCTGGCTTGCCAAAATTCTGATGATACTTGGGCTATTCTTAGTGAAGAAAGTTTCTTGACATTACCGAAAGATTTTGCTCAAAATCCAATTAACTCTGCAACTAATGTTTTAAATGAAGGGATGCTAGTATTAGCAGATATTGGCGAAAATAACCAGGTTGTAAATATTCAACCAGCTACAAACTGGGTACTACAATTAGTTGAGAAATATTTAACAACAGGCTTTACTCCCGATTTTTTGCAGCAAGAAGCCCAGAAAGCCGAAGATTGGCGGCAATCTCTCACTTTGCAGAGTCAAGAATTGTCTCGCCGCTTGATTGAAGTTGAAGCCCGCCGAGAACAAATTCAAAATTTAGAAGCAAAACTCCAGCAGGAAAAGCAATTGTTGGAAAGTTCGATCGCCCAATTGCAAATTCCGCCCGCTACTCCACTAATTTGACTTAAATTAACACACCAAACCTAGGGACACGGCACTAGCGCATCCCCACAAACCTCATATGCAATTTGCTGGACATCATATAATTTGTAACTTGACAAATACCCCTTACCCGTTGCCGAATCGCCAGCACAATTGCCTGCGGCTAAAGCACTTTTGACTTCAGCCAAGCAGCGGGGAGACACCGCAGTTTCTGAGAATTGCTAACATAAGCCCGCTTCTGAAACACATCATATTGATTGCGTTCGATCGCATTTAAGATCCTGCTGTACAGCATAGTAGCAGCCCAAACAGTCCAGCGGATATCGGGACTGAGCACTTTAATTCCGGGCTCGGCGCTGGCGTATAATTTGCGAGCTCGCTGAATTTGAAACCGCATCAATTCCCGCCAGCGGTTGTCAATTACACCGTTGAATAAATCTTCTTCGGTGTAGTTAAACAAGGCTAAGTCTTCTAAGGGAATGTAAATGCGGCCGCGGCGGGCATCTTCTCCGACATCGCGCAGAATATTAGTCAACTGCTTAGCAATACCCAGGGCTATCGCTTCTTCTTTGGGAATTCTATTCCCCCAATGCCAATTCCAGTTAGCAGCGGAGTTCGATTCGCCTACACCCATGACAGACATCGACATCAGCCCTACAGTACCCGCTACTCGATAACAGTAAAGATTGAGCTCTTCAAAAGTTTCGTAGCGGCTACGGTACAAGTCCATTTGCTGGCCCGCAATCATCTCTCGAAACGGCTGAATGTCGATCGGGAAACGAGACAGCGTATCCACCAACGCTACGTCGTAGTCGTCGTGAGGATGGCCGGCAAACACCG
This sequence comes from Microcoleus sp. Pol17C6, assembly GCF_036701145.1. Taxonomy (NCBI): domain Bacteria; kingdom Bacillati; phylum Cyanobacteriota; class Cyanophyceae; order Oscillatoriales; family Microcoleaceae; genus Microcoleus; species Microcoleus sp. Pol17C6. The sequence goes on along the minus strand of NZ_JAUBQH010000005.1, from coordinate 59,955 downwards.
ATTCTAGCCGTTTTTCCCACAGATTGAGGGTTTCAGGGGTCGTTGCATCAGAACCCGGCCCGTCTACGAGTTCGTCGGTGCGGCGGCACCAGACGTAAATCGCCCAAATCGCCCGACGCTTGGCTTCGGGCATGAGTTGAGTGCCTAAATAAAAATTTTTGGCATAACTCGCCGTGACTTGGCGGCACAGTTCGTAAGAGTCATCCACAGAGGCCAGAGTTCTCATGCACTGGAGTTTTGACAGTTGCAGCATCCGAGAATAAGAAATTTAAAGATTAGAACTGATTTTCCCCCGTTTAGAAAACGGGAGATTTTTTACGTCTTTATGAAAAATTCTTAATTTTTCATTGGTTATTGGCCGTTGAAATAGCCTGCGCTGTCAGCTTACCAGAAAGCACGGCACCTTCCATACTCGCAAGATAACGCTGCATCGTATAATCCCCCGTTAGATAGAAATTTCTAATGGGAGTTGTTTGTGTGGGACGGCACTGCTGGCGTCCGGGAGTGGCTTTGTAGACGGAACGTGGGGTTTTGACTACGTGATATTTGAGCAGTTTGGCGGGTTCTGGGATTTGATCGGGAAAGAGTTTTTCTAACTCGACCATTGTGGCTGCGACGATATCTTCGTCAGATTTTCCGATCCAGTCTTTTGCCGGTGCTAAAACCAGTTCCAGCATTGATTTGTCTGGGTTGGCATATTCGCGGCAGGTGTTGCTCATGTCGGCGTAGACGCTCAGCAGGGGCGATCGCGAGAACAGCAAATGGTCGATATCAGTTAATTTGCGATCGAACCACAAGTGTACATTAATCACGGGTACTCCCTCCAAGCCTTCGAGCTGTTTGAAATAATCCATTTCGCCCCAAGGTTTCGGCATCATCAGCTTCAGCGGGTCAACCGGCATCGCGGAAACGTAAATATCGGCCGTCAGAATTTCTGACTCTGCCCCTTTTACTCCCCGAATCTGGAAGCCGCGCACCGTGTTGTCATCGTTGAGCAAAAACTCCCCGATGGGTGCATTCAGCCGGACTTCACCGCCGCGCTCAGTTATGTAGTCTACCATCGGCTGACACAACCTCTCTGTGGGGGAACCGTCTAAAAAGGCCATTTTCGAGCCATTTTTCTCTTGCAAGAAGCGGTTGAGGGCTGTCAGCAGTATGGTTGCAGATATTTCGTGGGGGTCAATGAAGTTGAGCGCCTTGGACATGGCGATAAATACTTCTTTTTCGACTCTGGGGGGGACGTTTTGCTTTTTCAGCCAGTCGGAAAACGAGTATTTGTCCATTGCTTCGACATAGTTTTGACCCTGAAGCATCGCCGGAATCAAACCGATGCCAAAGCGGATTTTTTCGGGCCAGGTGAGCATATCGTTGTTGCTCAAGATGGCTGCGACGCCGTTGAAGGGGGCCGGAAGGTCGGGAAAGTCAAAGCGGGAATAGGTTCCGGGGGTTTCCGGCTGATTGAAAATCATGCTGTGTTCTTTCCATTGCAGCCGGTCTTCAATGTCAAGTTCTTTGAAGAGTTGGAGCATATTCGGGTATGCGCCGAAGAAGATGTGGAGGCCGGTTTCGTACCAGTCGCCGTCCGCATCTTTCCAGGCGGCTACTTTGCCGCCGAGTACGTCCCGACTTTCTAGGAGGATGGGGGTGTGGCCCGCGTCGGTAAGATATTTAGCGCAGGAAAGTCCTGCTAAGCCGGCTCCGGCGATCGCAACTCGCATTTGATACTACTTGGCCTCTGTGTTCGCTTCGGTTTAATTATACTTTACAACTCGTTACATTTTTTTGGGAACTGGGGAAGGTGAGGCGAGGGGTGCGGGGATGCTCTGAGTTATTTTTGGCGTCGTTGAGTTATGGCATTGCCATATTCGCCATGCGTGCTATAATCGGGTTATCATCCACATAGAGGTAAAAATTATGGCCAGTTTTGTCAGAGACGAGACGTTAGTACACGAAGCTAAAATTGTATGGCTTGTAGAAGAGGAAGAGATCAGTAAAATGCCTTGGGTGCGAGAGAGTGAAGTAGATTTTTGTAGCAGAAAAGGGGTCTCTAAAGAACGTCTTTCAGAGCTTCAGAAAGAAGGTCAAATCCTGTTGGGAACTGCAGAATTAAAAGATGGTGCTCCCCCTACTTTTACTGAAGGAAATTACGAGTATTTTAACAGACGGATTTTCACAATTAGAGAAAAAGACTTTGAAGTTTACAAAGTAAATCACCCACTAGAAGCAGTGGAACCATTAAGTGTAGAACCCAAACTCAAGGGTCTACCTCCGAGTAAAAAATCTCAAATAGCTGTTAGAGTTCCTCCTAGTCTTTTTAGCAAGCTCAAAAGATATGTTCAGCAAACGGGCATATCTCAAACTGATGTCATAGTTAGCGCCCTAGCTAAACACCTAGATTCTGTCGAAGGTGTACCCATGATTCAGAGGATACTAGAACTGGAAAAGAGAGTTGATGCGTTGGAAAGCAAGAGTTAATAGAGGCAGTAATTAGGCTAACAATCCATTTGTAAGGTGGCAACGCCCACCGTACAACACAATCTGTATAGACTTTAAACTTAGTGTAAAATGATGGTACAAACAATTCAAGCTAGAAATATTGCACTGAATGATTTGGAAACCCACTTCAAAATTGAGTGGGTTGAAGATGACCAATTCTTTCGCGAGTGGCAAGATGATTTGGCAGAAATCAGCGATTATGAAAAACAGCGGCTGGACAGAGTGAAGGCAAGTTACAGGAATTTGCTCAAACATCCGCCACTTCTAGAAAATACAGTCAAAATGGTTGTGCTGTCTCCTTTTTTGGATTTAGCGGATTTTTATCTGGCTCCTTTTCATGTTACTTCAGAAAAATCTGTAGAAATTGTGGACGAAGATGAGGGAGTAATTGTGAAGGGACAGTTGGATGTTTTGGCTTTGTTTCAGGAGTTTTGGGTAGTAGTTATTGAATCTAAGAAAGCGGCGTTTTCTTTGGAGGTCGGGATTCCGCAGTTACTAGCTTATATGTTAGCTAATCTGAATAGCGCTCGACCTACTTACGGATTGTTAATGAATGGCTCTAATTTTCTGTTTGTCAAGTTAGTTAAGCGGGAAACACCGCAGTACGCTTTTTCTCGCTGGTTTTCTATGTTCAATCCGGGGAATGATTTGTACAGTGTGCTGAGTATTTTGAAGCGCCTCGGTGAGTTGAATGTGGGCAATATAGTTTAGAAAGCGATCGCGATCTTCTGCGGGCGATCGCTCAGAGACGCGGTTGTACTTCGTTTAAATAAAAAATGAACAATGAACTAATTAGAAGAGGGAACAGGCGCTGGCGGTAATTTTTGGCTCGGTACAGGTGCGCTAGAGGGAATAGGAACTGGCGGTAATTGTTGTCTCGGTACAGGTAGGGAAGTTGGTTGGGGTTGCGGTTGAGGCAAACCGGGAACACGGATATATCTCCAATTACCAGTAAACAATAGGTACATAACACCCGCAAGCACGACACCACTAACAACAGCAGCAGTAATTTTCCAAACACTGTAGGGACGTTCGCCTTGAACTTCAGCGGTGCGTGCATTAACCATTACTTGATATCGTTGGTTTTGATAACGATAGGCACACAGCCACACAGGTAGCAAAATATGCTTAAAAGTGATACCACTGTAATCAGTAGAAATGCTGTGAACCCGCTGTTCGTCGCCACCAATATTCCTACAAACATCCGAGTGAATAGTACCGGCCATGACATTTTTAGCAGATTCAAATCCTTGAGTGAGAGAAACTTGCGATCGCTGCGCTTCAAACCCAGCTAAATAAGATGAATTGTAAGGGCGCAGCGACTCCTTGAGATGCCAAGGTTCTAACGCATCCAGACGCGGGCGATCGATCAAACTTGTAGCCGGAATCAGAATATCATCAAAAGTGCGATCGACTTTCCCAGAAGCAGGCCACCACCTGGTATGTTGGACTTCGCGAGTTTTAGTTTCAGTTTCGCCCTGCGAGTTTGTTTCCGTATAAGTTTCAGTCACATAGTAGTGTTCTCCGCGAGAACCTTGATAGTAACTAACCGTATAAGTGTCGTAAGTCCAAAACGGCAAATAAACCCCTTGAATTTGCTCCTGTTGCGCTAGGGATTTCAAAGCAGAAGGAGCAAACCAGCGGTTGCTTAGCCACTTCTGAATGCTTTCTCTGGCCTGTTTATCAGTAACTTCAAAAGGAACAATTCCCTCTGGATGCAAGCTAGGGCTAGCTTTTTCAGGTTGCGTCACAATTGGCGAAGCACAAAATGGGCATTTACCCGCTACTTTCGGCGGTTCAAAAGTAACACTTGCTCCGCAATCATTGCATTTTACTTCAAGGGCTGTTGTTGATAAAGTTGTCAGCGTTGTGCGATCGAGTTGGAGATATTGTTCGTAAGAGTTCTCCTTTACCTCTTCAGCAGTTTGGGGAATTGCATCCTCCCAGCCGCAGTAAGCACACTTGAGCTTTCCTGCTTGGGGGTTGAACTCTAAATAAGCCCCGCAGCTAGGACAAGGAAAACGTTTAACAGCAGGTTCAGAAGTATTCATAATGGTTAATTGGTGATGTAATTGATAATTGGTAATCGAGAAACCATACCAATTACCAATTACCAATTAACTAAATATGCAAAATTTTAGGCGGCGGCTGGCGGGGGAGGCGGCGGTACTGTCGCCAACAAAGATGCTAATTCCGGCACTTGCGATGCTAACTTCCAGCCGTCAAAACCCGCACGCCACACCATTACCTGATGTGTCAAACCATTTTGCAAAAGTTGCTCCAATCCAAAAGGGCCTGATTGTTGACCGTTTTGGGCAATATACCACTGAGTTTGTATTGGCGGGGGAGGTGGCGGCGGAGTCTGCGATGCTGGCGGCTGCATCATATTTGTCATTTGCTGACCTAGTGCCATTCCCATGCCCAATTCTAATCCTTGATTGCCGCCGCTGGGGTTATTTGCTGATGCTTCTACGGCGTTAGCAGCTTGATATTGGGTATATTGCTGCATATTTCCCAGAAGTCCGATCGAGGCTCGTTTGTCGAGTGCTTCTTCAACTTCTGGAGGCATCGAGATATTTTCAATTAATATCTGAGTTAATTCTAACCCGAACTGCTGGATACTTGGCTCTATGGCAACTCGTACCTGTTCGCCCATGTGGGTGTAGTTGGCTGCAAAGTCCAGCAGGGGAACGCGGGAATTGCCAACCCAATTGGCAAAGGCACTGACTATTGTATTGCGGAGTTGATCGGTGATTTCATCTACTTGAAATAGCCCGTCAGTGCTGATTAGTTGTTTTAAGAGTTTTTCTGGATGGGAAACTTTGATGTTGTATGTGCCAAAAGCCCGCATTCTCACTGGGCCGAGTTCTGGATCGCGGATAATTACAGGGTTAGATGTTCCCCATCTCAGGTTGGTAAATATTTTGGTGTTAAAAAAGTAGACTTCTGCTTTAAAGGGAGAGTTGAAACCGTAGGGCCAACCTTTTAAGGTACTCAGAACGGGTAAGTTGCGGGTGTACAGTTCGTGCATTCCCGGATCGAAGACATCGGCAACTTTGCCTTCGCTGACAAAGACTGCTATTTGTCCTGGCCGTACAGTTAGTTTAGCACCTTGTTTAATTTCGTTTTGATGACGCTCGAATCGATAGGCAATGGTGTCGCTGGTATTGTCCAACCATTCGATGATATCGACAAATTCGCCGCGAATCTTGTCAAAGAGTCCCATAGATTTATTTGGGGTTGTTGTTTGATTTTAGCTTCAATAGGAGCGATCGATATTCCCGATCGCCATTGTAAAGTTTTTACGTGCGATCGCTGGGGAGGGGCGCGATCGCACTTGCAGACAATTCATAATTTCGGTTCAATTCCAGCCGATCGCAACTGAGCGCGCAATTGCTCTAATTGGTCTTCGGCGCGATCGGCTCTTTGCCGCTCTTGTTCTGCTCTTTCAGATCCAGATAACAACAGATTCCCTTCACTATCCCACCAGCGCAACCAAGGTAATTCCACATTTTGATACACTCCTTGCCAAATCCCCAATTCCACTCCTAACGGTGCGATCGGATAATGACCTCGCTCATTTGCAGCAACTAATTGATACCTATCTTCGATCAGGTGATAGACTTCAACACTAGCCTTGGTTACTTCATAAATTCCGTAAAATGCCGGATGGATGACATTTTCATAAATCCAGAATTTACCCGGCTTAGTTTCCTGTTGACCCGATCGCAATAAAGGCGTTCTGTCCCGTTCTTCTGCCCCATTGCCCGATACAAATTCTAACACAATTAACGGTGATACAAACTCTTGCCACATCACATAAGAACGGCGCAATTGATCGTCAATTGTTGGCGGGACATTAGGTACATAAAACCAGTCCGGTGCTTCCGCACCCCGTTCTAGCGGCTCAGTTAATCGCCAGTAAATGCCGCAGTCTTGACCGATGCAATAGTTACCGTCAGCGTGGATTCTTTGCAAAACGGGAGTAATTGAATCGGTTAATAGAATGCTTTGGGGATGTTCTTGAAAGTTTTTCACAAAAGTGCCGTCGGATTCTGGTAATTGAGTGTGATCCGGCCAGCCTGCGGGATTGTTTTCGACATCGAGGGTGAATTTCATAATTTTATTTTGATTGCAGGCATTGTTGGAGCGAGATTGTGATTGTAGGCGAACCCGATACATCTAACTCATGCCTCTATCTCCCAATCTTCCAGACGCAAACCCTCAACACGGCTGAACTCGCGGGTATTGTGAGTTACAAGAATTAGGTTGTTGGCAAGAGCAATACAGGAAATCAAAAGGTCATTAGGGCCAATGGGTGTTCCAGATGCAGCTAATTGAGCGCGAATTTGACCGTAAATTAGGGCAGACTGGTCATCAAAGGGAAGAGATATGAAGCGATTCAAAAAATCTTGCTGTTGGGCGATCGAGCGATCGGGATTGTTGCTTTTCATAGATCCATAGAACAGTTCAGCTTTAACAACAGAACATACTGCGACATCCTGTGAAGGTAGAGCCTGCAACCTTTGCAAAACTCCAATCGATCTGCCGTTCAAGTAACCGATACAGGTATTAGTATCCAGTAAATAAATCACAGCAATTCCTCTCGCTCTTCATATTCCCCTTGCTCTCCTCGAACTAAAGGTTCATCCTGAAAGCACCCGAAAGTTCTCTCAAAAAAACCTGGCGGCCAGCCTAAATCTTCCGGTGTTTTACCCTCAGTTGCAATTGCTATGGGCTGGAAAATTACAATAACTTCCAAATCTGTATCTTTGATACCACCGGGGATTTGCAAATGCAACATCCCGTCGGAACCAACGCGCGATCGTACTTTAATACTTTGCATAATTAACCCGCTAAATTTGCTTTCTATTCTAGTTTAAACAGCATAGGTTGGGCCAGTAAAACGAACCCAACAAATAATGCCGATCCGGGTTAACGCAAATTCCAGCTACACGCGCCTGCAACCCGCCGCGCGCACCCAGCCAACCCCAGCAACCTGAAGCGCAGGTGAGGCAATCCCCCTGCAGCCCCCGCTTCTCGACGCGGTACAATAAATGCAATCATACTTAACGCTTATATTGAAAAGGCTACACACAACGCCACAGGAGACAACTGACGCATGGGTAAAGTAGTTGGCATTGACCTCGGAACAACAAACTCAGTAGTAGCCGTCATGGAAGGCGGCAAACCGGTTGTGATTGCCAATGCAGAAGGGATGCGGACAACTCCCTCGGTAGTCGCTTTCACAAAGGAAGGAGAACGCCTTGTCGGACAGATGGCCAGACGCCAGACTGTTCTCAACCCGCAAAACACCTTTTACGCCGTCAAGCGGTACATCGGACGCAAATATACCGAACTGACTCCAGAATCAAAGCGCGTCCCTTACACAACTCGCCGCGACGAGAACGGGAACATCAAAATCAAGTGTCCCCGCCTGAAAAAAGATTTTGCCCCAGAGGAAATTTCGGCGATGGTTTTGCGGAAACTGGCCGATGAAGCCAGCCGCTATCTGGGACAAGAGGTGACGGGGGCTGTAATTACTGTTCCCGCTTATTTCAATGACTCGCAGCGACAGGCGACGCGGGATGCTGGACGAATTGCCGGACTTGATGTCAAACGGATTTTAAATGAGCCGACAGCGGCTTCTTTGGCTTACGGTTTGGACAGGCGAGAAAGTCAAACTATTTTAGTGTTTGATTTGGGCGGCGGTACTTTTGATGTGTCGATTTTAGACGTGGGAGACGGAGTATTTGAAGTCAAAGCAACTAGCGGTGATACTCAATTAGGCGGTAATGATTTTGACTCCAAAATTGTGGATTGGTTGGCAGAACAATTCTTAGAAAAAGAAGGAATTGATTTGCGACGCAACCGGCAAGCTTTGCAGCGCTTGATCGAAGCGGCAGAAAAAGCCAAGATTGAGCTGTCGGGAGTCGGTGTCACTGAGATTAATTTGCCGTTTATCGATGCGAACGAAGACGGGCCTTTGCATCTGGAAACGCGACTAACTCGCGGTCAATTTGAGGGGCTGTGCACAGATTTGGTGCAGCGGCTGCGGCGTCCGGTGAAACAAGCTTTGGCTGATGCAAGTTTGAGTCCTTCTCGCATTGATGAAGTTGTGCTAGTCGGCGGTTCGACTCGCATTCCTTTGGTACAGGAAGTTGTTCGCAACTTGATTGATAAAGAGCCGAATCAAAATGTGAATCCCGATGAAGTTGTGGCGGTGGGAGCGGCAATTCAGGCGGGGATTTTGGGAGGCGAGGTCCGCGATGTGCTGCTGTTAGATGTAACGCCGCTGTCGCTGGGTTTGGAAACTATCGGCGGTGTGATGAAAAAACTGATTCCTCGGAATACTACTATTCCCGTCAGGCGATCAGACATTTTTTCCACTGCTGAAAACAACCAAACTGTGGTAGAAATTCACGTAATCCAAGGGGAACGGGAATTAGGCCGAGATAATAAGTCTTTGGGACGGTTTAAACTAACTGGAATTCCGCCAGCGCCGCGAGGGATTCCGCAGGTGCAAGTAGCTTTTGATATTGATGCTAACGGGATGCTGTTGGTGACTGCTTTGGACAAAACTACCGGCAGGGAACAAAGCATTACTGTGCAAGGTGCTTCGACGCTGACTCAACAAGAAGTGAATCAAATGATTCGCGATGCGGAACAGTTTGCTCAAGCTGATAAGTTGCAGCGGGAAAGGGTAGAAAAACGCAATCGCGCTGAAGCTTTAGCTTATCAAGCGGAGCGGCAGTTGCGAGAGGTAGCGCTCGATCGCGGAATGCAGTTTGCTCAAAGAAGTCGCCAGCGAATTGAAACTTTAATTCGGGAATTGCGAGACAGTTTGGAACGCAATGATGAGCGGGGAGTTGACCAAGTTGGTTCGGATTTGCAGGATGCTCTTTACGATTTGAGCCGAGAAGTTTCCGCGTTTGCGATGGATGACGATGATGACGATTTCTTTGAGTCTGTGAAGCGGACTTTTACGGGCGACGGTACGAAGCGGCGCAGCGATGACAGCAGCTATTATACCAATGCTAAGCCGTACAGGCGATCGACTGTCGATCCAATTCCCGATCGCCCATATGATCGCAGCGGCGATCGTATGGGCGATCGTATGGGCGATCGTATGGGCGATCGCAGAAGCAGTGCTAATCGCCCCACTCGGCCTTATCAAAATCAAAGCGACGATTGGGATGATGACGACGATTGGCTCTAATTAGTGGTTAGTCATTAGTCCCTAGTCATTAGTCCCTAGTTTGAAGCAGGGAAGCAGCATGACTAATGACTAATGACTAATAATTAATAACTAATGACTAATGACTAATGACTAATAACTAATGACTAACTATGCAGAATTTTCGCAATTACTATCTAATTTTGGGAGTGCCCAAAGATGCCACGGCTGATGAGATTAAGAAAGCCTATCGACGGCTAGCCAGACAGTTGCACCCTGACGTAAATCCGGGGGATAAATCGGCTGAAGATAGGTTTAAGGATATTAATGAAGCTTACGATATTCTTTCCGATATTGACAAGCGAGCTCAATACGATCAGTTTAGTAAGTTCTGGAAACAAAAGGGATTTCAAGGCAAGCAAGGGGTGCGACTTCCCAATTTCAAAACTTGGGGAAATGGTAAAGCTACCCGCAAAAAACCGGCCGAAGATGTCGATTTTAGCGATTACTCGGATTTTAATAAATTTCTAGATCAAGTGCTCGGAAGGCGCCGGGAAGTGAGGATGGCGACCGCCAATGATGCACCGCGAGCAGCCTCCTATGAACCGTGGAGTACGGCTTCTAAGAGAACGAGTTATGTAGCTAATTCTAGGGAAGATAGAAGGGATGTGGACGATCGCGAAATTCGACGGGAAACAGTCGATCGCGAAATTCGACGGGAAACAGTTGATCGCGAAACCAGAAGGGATGTGGACGATCGCGAAATTCGACGGGAAGCAGTCGATCGCGAAATTCGACGGGAAACAGTCGATCGCGAACCCAGAAGAGACATTGAAGCAAGGCTAACTCTGCCTTTGGAAAGGGCTTATTCGGGCGGTACTGAGCGAATTCGTCTGGAAGATGGGCGAGCGATCGAGGTGAATCTGCCTCCTGCTATGGTATCAGGCCAGCGGATTCGCTTGCGAAATCAAGGTATGGGCGGCGGAGATTTATATTTAAAAATCACAGTTTCTCCCCATCCATTTTTTCGCTTGGAAATGTCGGATATTTGCTGCGAATTGCCACTGACTCCCAGCGAAGCGGTGTTGGGTGGAGATGTGGAAGTACCGACGCTAGATGGTAGGGTGAAAATGAAATTGCCACCGGGAGTAACGTCGGGAAAGCGGTTGCGGCTGGCTAACAAGGGCTATCCGACAGGAAATGGCGATCGGGGCGATCAATTGGTAGAAATTCAGGTGTTAATTCCCAAAGAAATTAGTCAAGAGGAACGGGAATTATACGAAAAGTTGCGGCAGGTTGAGTCTTTTAAACCGCGTCAGGATTTATCGGTTTAATGTAGAGTACGCAAGGCGCTAGTTTAATTTTGTAGAGGCGCAATAATGCGCGCCTTACTACTAATGGTCTACGAAAAATTAGGAGATGCTTGGCTAAATTTTACTGACATATCAGATTTAGCTAGTTGGCTGTAAATAGGTGATATCAAATCCGTGGGTATAGCAATTATTTATCTCTCTCTTCTCTTTCTGTGCGCCCTCTCCGGCCTCTGCGGTTTAATAATTCCGAAACAACCGTAAACGATAAGATTTGTCGCCAGAATAGCCGTTAGCGGAGCCCTCGAAGAGGATCGCACTTTCAGCAATCCTGGATAGCATAAGTAAAATTACTGTTGTGATTATTCCTGAACTAGCAGAGAATTAAAAATAAGGTAATTTTCCCACAATCAGGAGCAGTCTGCAGCGATGACTCAAATGCCCCCTCAATGCAACAATCTGCAAGAACAAGTTGACTCTTTACTGCAACTGCTGCGTCAGGAATCTTCTTTGCGACAACAAGATATCACGGCGGTACAAGCTTCTCTGAAAAAGGCAATTTCTCCTGAGTTTGAAATTGTGTTTGCTGGCGCTTTCAGTGCGGGAAAATCGATGCTGATTAATGCTTTGCTGGAGCGGGAATTGCTCTACAGTGCTGAAGGACACGCGACAGGTACGGAATGTTATATCGCCTTTGCTGAGCCGGAACAAGAGCGCGTTGTTCTAACTTTTTTGAGCGAGTTTGAGATTAGCCAGCAAGCTTCTGTGCTTTGCCATCAGTTAGGTTTAACTACTGAACTTAATATTAATCAAACAGATGTAGTGTCGCTGTTGTCTCAGGGATGTAACATAATTATTGAAACGGAAGGCGGCGAAAATAAATCGGAACTAGCCAAAAAAGCTAAGGCTTTGATGCTGCTGTTAGAAGGTTTTGAGGCAAATCGCGATCGCATCCAAACTCTCGAAAACGCTACCTACTCGATGGAACAGTTTAATTTTTCCAATCTCAAGGAAGCTGCTAGTTATGCCCGTCGCGGTAGCAACAGTGCTGTACTCAAGCGAGTTGAATATTACTGTTATCATCCCTTGCTACAAGATGGCAATATTATTATCGACACGCCGGGAATTGATGCGCCCGTGCAGCGGGATGCAGAATTGACTTATGATAAGATTGAAAGCCCCGATACTTCGGCAGTTGTCTGCGTTTTGAAAGCAGCTTCGTCTGGGGAAATGACGACGGAGGAAACCGAGTTGATGGAAAAAACACGGGGAAATCCGGGAATTCGCGATCGACTGTTTTACATTTTCAACCGCATCGACGAAACTTGGTACAACACGCAACTGCGACAGCGCTTAGAAAATCTGATTAATTCCGACTTTCGCGATACTGCGAGAGTTTACAAAACTAGCGGATTGTTGGGATTTTACGGGAGTAGGATTCGAGGGACAACAGGGCGCGATCGCTTTGGTTTAAATACAATCTTTGCCAGCAGTCAAGGGCGAGTTTCTGGAGATGATAAATTAGATTCAGAGTTTCTCGGTAATAGTGAAGAAACACCGCAATTTGTCAGCGAGTTTAACCGATACTGTGCCAATTCCGGCAAGTTATCTCCCAGCAAATTTCGGGTTTCTGTTAACAGCTACGAAACACCAAATGAAAACTACGTGCGGATTCTTGCAGAACAAGGACAACCATTAATTGCTCAATTAATTCAAGATAGCGGCATCGAAGATTTTCGCACAGCCATCACCCGTTACCTCACAGAAGAAAAACGCCCGCAACTGTTCAAAAATTTAGCTGACGACTTGGAAGACTTGTGCATTCAACTGCGGAAACATTACCAAACAATTCAGCGGAACTTGGACAGCCAGCCCCGCGAAATTGAAGCGATGAAAGCACAAGAACTTTTGCGACTAAATCAAGAGTTGCAGCAAGTCGGACAGGACTTTCGGGAACATATCGCCGAAGAAGTCAATGAAATGATTATGAATAAATGCGATATTTTCGATACAGACTTTCGGCAATTGCAATCTCGGATGATCCGGCGCTTGGATGAATTGTTAGACGGATTTTCTGTTGAGGCGGCTTACGGACGCACTTTGCGGAATCATCCCCGCAATGCGACAGCACCTTTAATTGCTGTTTTAGTTGAGGCACTTTACTATTTAGCGAATCAGTTGGAAGATATTTTAGTAGAGGCTACTAAGTCACTGGTTGATAATTATTTTCAGTATTTGAAAGATAGCGTTCGCAAGTCAGAATACTATCGATTACTTTATCGGCTGTTGGGGAACGACGGGGGAATTGAACAGCAGTTAGAGGAGTTATCAAAGCGGGTTTCTGATGCTTTGGTAAATGCGGCGGGCGTAGAGTGCGATCGCTACGTGCGAGAAAGTCCCCGTTTTTACGACGAAGGCACGTTTTCGATTTATCAATTCCGGGAAACATTGCAGCAAACTTCTCAAGGTTTCGACTGCGAAAACATGGTGGACGCCCAACCGGCAATTCGGCAATTATTGCGGCTGGATTTTGAGCCGAAAGTATCTAGAACTATTCGGCAAACTTTCCGCCAAACTGTCAACCAAACCCTGAAAGAGCATTTGTTGCCGCTGGCCCAAAAGCAAGCTGATGATATTTTGCAGAAATACAGTCAAGCCCGCGATTATTTGGAGCAAACTTTGGCACAGGAGGCTGAGGAAAAGATTGCTGGGAATCTGCGGCGGCAAGCTGAGAATGAGCAGAAAATTCAAGAGTACGATCGGGCAGTTTCGGGGATTAATAGTTGTTTGCAAGCGATGAAGTTGCACGAGCATTTGTTGCCTGTAATTGGACAAAATGATAGCGTTTCGGTGGATGGTGAATGATTGCAATTTTGGCAATCGGGAATCGGCGATTTCCAATCGCCCGCTATCTTTATTGTGTTTATTATGCTACAATAGCCAACAAAGAGCGACTTTAATCCTATGAACATTCGCGAAAAACTTTTAACAATAATCGAAAAACTTTCAGAGGATAAGTTAGCAACACTTCTGAACATAGCCCTATTCTTTAAAAGTGGGAAAGAATCAGTTCAACCGATGCTTGTATCCCAAGCTTATCAAGATTGGCTGAGTGCGGAAAATGACATTTTTGACGAAATATTTGCCGACTGAGCCATCATCAAATATTCGCGTTCATTCGCGTTCATTTGCGGTTAAAACTCATGGGTAAAAAACCTATTAGGTTAGATATAAATATGGAAAATAAATTTGATTTTCACAACTGCGGTAATGATGATGCTTTATCTTTTGGTAAAGCAATGCTTAAAGTAGGAAAACTAAAGGAAACAGTAAATAGAGTTTTGCCTGAGTATGGGTTAGGAGAGACACTCAATAAATCGTTAAAAGAACAGAACTTACATATCGATGTACCTGTTGACACTCGCCAACAACGTTTTTCATATGACAATTGGTTTGGTGAAGGTATAGATTGTGAAATTCTCAGAGTGGGTGCTCAGGGCTGGAAGAAAGGAAAGATGAAGCTCAAACTCAATGTCACTATAGAGTTTTGCCCAGATGAACCCGAAGTCGCAGAAACACCAGAAAACAACGAATCAGAAACTAGCAAACCAGAATCCCCCCTCGATGATTTGCGCCGCCAACTTCTCAATCAAGAAAACTCGCCCAGCTAATCCATCAAACATCCGCGTTAATTCGCGTTCATCTGCGGTTAAAAATCATCATGACTAAAACCCCTAGAATCCCCATTCCCCCGGAAGTCAGAAAATACGTATTTACTCGCAATAAATACCAATGCCAAAGCTGCGGCAAAACCAAACTAGAAACACAACTCACGATCGATCATATCATCCCCCTAGCGCGCGGCGGCAGCAACGACATCAGCAACTTGCAAACCCTCTGCGGCACCTGCAACCAAAAGAAAACAGACAAACTAGACCCCCGCTTCCGCCGTAACTTTGACCTGTAATATCCTCCATAACATCCGCGTTAATCCGCGTTAATCTGCGGTTAAAAACTTCTACCATCTATAATACCGATAAGGATCGTCCCCATTCTCAAAATCCGTTCTGTAATCCCAGTGATAAAACTCCCGACTCGAACCGTTAAACACAGAACCATCCGCCTTAAAACTCGCCCCTAAATTAGCCAAAATCTGAGCATTTGCCCTGGTTTGCCGCCAGCGAGTAAAACGCAAATAAGTCTTAGTATCAGCATCCAAACTGTCCGGTTCAATCTGAGAGAAAATCGCCACACCCTTGCCCACTTGTACCCGACTTAACAACCCGTCAGCACCGATTTCTCCCCCAGACTTAATCAACCAAGTATCATAAAAAGAGCGCGATCGCAAATCGGATGCACTAACCCCCTTCACCTCATCCCAACTCGGAACCGCCAGCGAACCCCCAAAATCCTGCGCTTGCTGCAAACCCACGCCCAAACCCGCAACAGACACTTGACGCGGCAAGAAAAACGCCTTCCCGCCAGCATTCAAATAACCGCGCAAATCTGCATCTTTCAGATTCGCTTCTTTCCCCAGAATCACCAAACCAACATCATTAGAAAGCGAACTAGCGCGCTGATAAATTACCCCCAAACTGTCCAACTTTTGGGCATCTTCATCTCCCCCTATTAAAACCACTTGATCCGGCTTTCCAAGTACCGGAGAATTCATCCCGTAACTCACAATTTGTTGCACTAACTGCGCCGCCCCAGCATCTACAGAATAATGGTCTTCCAAATCCAATTCGTTTAAAATTAGCCGCCCTTTTCCGTAATCCAATTCCATCAGCGGCGAATAAGCTAAATCAAACTCAGATTCCAAAATGGGACGCCAACCGCTGCGGTGCGGTTTCTCAATTGAAGCGCTACTGACACCGCCACGATTTCCCCAACGCCAGCCGTACCAAGGTTTATTTGCCGGACTCAAATTAGGGCCAGTTTTGATCGTATCTGGATAAGCTTCAACCAGCGTGCTTTCCCCCACCCAATCCCGCAAATCTTCACTGTCTAAACTGCTAATTGCGGGATGTTTGCTGTCAACTGGATAAGCGCGGCGGCTGACGTGGGCAGCAACCCGGAAACCCGTATTTTCCAGCCATTCCCGGCGCTGAGGAAACACAATTACTTTGCCGCCGTTTCGCACAAAACTTTCTACACTTCCCGGCAAATTTTCCCCGCTTGAAAACGCTTCCCTACCGATAATTAATAGCGATGAAACTTGCGAACCATTCCACGGTACAAGCTGATAACCTAATTGTTTTAACATTGCCGATGTTTTGCCGGCTGGATCGAAAATTGTCACCGAATCTTTGATGTTGGATTGTTTGGGAAAAACGCGGAAAGCAAATGTATCAGAATGCGAGCGATCGCCCACCCGTGCGGTCAAGCGAATTTCGCCGTCAGCCTTGCTAGAAATGGTATTTGGCAATTTTACGTCTATTGGGAAAAACAGCGTTCCTGCCGCCTCAATCATCCCTTTTCCCTCGCCTTTTTTTACTTCTTTGCCATTCACCAAAACTCGCCAATTAAACGTAAATTCTTGCGGCGTTCGCCTATCGTTAATTAACACTACTTGCTTGGCCACTTTTCCGCCCACAAACAAATTGTGATCTTTGGCAGTAAAAACCGGGCTAGCACCAGCAATCCAAGCCAAAGTCGAGCTATTATTATTCATAATAGCCTCGCCCCCAGGATGAACAGTGTAAGCTTCGGGCTGCAAATAATTCAAAAGATTATTCGAGACTTGCTTCAAATAAACTCCCCGGCGACCCGGTTGAAAGGCCCCAATATCCACCTTTTTTCTTCCTGCTTCGGAAACTTCCCAACCATGTCCGTCATTCCAAGGAATCATCCCCCCAGACATTCCAAAAGTCCGCCAACTCCGCCAAGTATTTGTACTGAATAACTGCTGCAACTTTTGAAAAGCTGGGGCAAAATCTAACTCTTTTTTTAAATGCCAGTTTTGATACTCCTGACCCTTGACAAATTGCTCGCGAATTTTAGCTTTATAAGCGGCAGTTTCCAACTCGTAAGCCTGCTTGCCAAAATAAATTGCCGCAAACTCAGTCATCCAAGGTTCGCTGAGAATCACCTGACCAAAACCTTTGCGATTCCGCATCATTGTTGCGTGCAGAGGAGTCCCAAACTCGACTGCCATGTAGGGCTTTTCCCCGGTTTTGCTCCACTCAGAAATCCACTCTTCCCGTTCTTGCAAGGGAATCATATTTAAATAAGAATTCAGCGCATAAACATCGCCGAAGTGGGCGCCTTGGTGTACCATCACAGGTCTGGTTGGGTCTGCCGATTTAATAGTAGCTAAAGCGTCATTTCCTAGGGGAGTGTTGACCCGCAAACGCTGGTTTTCCGGGGGACTGAGAGTTCCTTCTACTTTGCTTTTGCCGATGCGACGGGGATTTAGGTCGTCAGCGTTGCCGAAAAAATTAGGACTTGTCGCCCACATTAATACTGATGGATGATTGCGGTAGCGGCGCATTTCAGTCACCATTCGCTCTTTCCAGCGGTTTTTCCACAGGGGGTTCTTCCACTTGCCATTCCAAGCGATAGGACTAATGTCTAAAGCGGGAGCCATAATGGGAAAACCTTTGAGGTCTGCTCTTTCGGAAAACAACTCTCGGAAGTGCCATCTACCCCGTTCGTCGTGATTCCAAGGCCACATTTCTGTTATGTTAAACCCGGCTTTGACGTAGCCATCAATTAGGCTATCTGCAACTTCTACTGTGCCGCCTTGCCAAGTATCGGAGTGCAAGATTGGTCGCAGTCGAATTTCAGTTCCGTTTAAGAAAAATTTGCGCCCTTCTATCCAAAATTCGCGGAAGCCAAAAGGTTGGTTGTATTGTGTGTCAATGCCGCTGCCTTTTACTTCTAATTGCAGGGTGTAAAGGTTTGGTTGCCCGAGATCCCAAAGACGGGGATTTGGCCAATTCCAATGAACTTGGACGGTTTGAATTGGTTTAGCTTTAACGTTGGTAGTGGCGGTGAATTTTTGTTGTACTTTGCCTTTTTCGTCGAGCATTTGCGCGATTATTTCTACTTGACCGTTTTGGGCAACGTCTTTGAGTTCAACATCTAATTTAACTTGCTTTTTTCTGGTGGAAGTTTGGACGAATACGTCCCTAATTAGCGGGCCTGGAGGAAGGCTCAGAAGCCTTACTTCGCCGATTATTCCCCGCGATTGCAACTTTGATTTTTCTGTGTAGATTTCTGTGGGGCCCATGATGACGGCTTTTTCCTTTTCATCGGATACTGCCACCACTAAAATAGATATGGTGTTTTGACCTGGTTTTGCTGCTTTGGTAATTTCAATAGTGCCGTAGGGCCAGGGGATTTGACCGCAGTTAATGCCGTTGACAAAGATGACTGCATCGGTGCTGACTCTGGCTAAGTCGAGAAAAATTCGGCGGTTTGTCCAGTCGCCGGGAAGGTCTATATTTCTCTGATACCAAGCTTTTGATAGTTGTTTACTGTTGAAGTTTTCCCAATCTTTGCCGTTGCCGCGAGTGATGATTCCGGGTACGGATTCGTTGTTTTCTTTTTGCCAATCTCCGGGCACCGAGATGGAACCCCAATTTGGGGAGACAGGGGGGTTTTGGGGGTTGCCAACTGCGGGGACAAATTGCCAAGTTCCGTTGAGATAGATTTGCGATCGTTTGTTGTCGATCGCCCCGACGGCCAGGGTGGTAAGATTGGGGAAGCCGATCGATATCGCTGAGTTGCTGGCGAAGTTGGGATTTTGCAGCGCGTAACCGACGAATCCAAAGAGGGTGGCGGCTGCGAAAAATAATCCGATAATTTTGGCCAGCTTGTGATTCACTCGCTTATTGCTCCCAGAAATTAGATAATCTAATCTGTCCCTTGATCTATGATAGCAGTTGATTTAGCAGAAATTCCCGTGCCAATCTGTCTCTGGGAAGATGGCACAGAGCCGACAAATGTGGTTTTGTATAGAAAAAATAAATACTTAGTTTTAACTAAGTTTTAACAAGGTTGTTTCATAGACATAAGCAATAGTGCGATCGCGCCATCGCTACAGGTCAAAAAAAATGAGTCCGTTTGAGGTCTTGCCCTTACCCATTAAATCTTACAGTATTGCTACATTTAGCGCCGGCACGGCTTTACTGCTGACAACTCTGTTACTGTTTTCCTTCCAGGCAGCTCCTGCAATCTTACTTTTGGCGGCTGCAATGGTCATCGCTTGGTATGCGGGCTTAAAGTCCGCAAAACAAGAACTAGAAATAGAACGTAATATTATTTCCAAAGTAATTGACACGACGGCTTGCTTGATTGTAGTTCTAGACAGCCAAGGACGGATTGTCCGGTTTAACCAAGCTTGCGAAAAAACTACAGGCTACTCGACAGCAGAAGTAATCAATAAATATCTTTGGGATTTGTTTTTAATTCCAGAAGAAACAGAGCCAGTTAAAACTGTTTTTACCAAGCTCAAGCTCGAAAATTTTAACAGCCAATATCAAAACTATTGGCGCACTAAAAATGGGCAGAAGCGCTTAATTTCTTGGTCTAATACTGTGACCCTAGATGGCGATGGCTTGGTGGAATATGTGATAGGAACTGGTATTGATATTACCGATCGCAAAGAAGCAGAAATAGCCCTGGCTTTATCCTACACTAACCTAGAAAGCCACGTCAAACAACGCACAGCAGAACTGACAGTAGCTAAAGAAGCCCTGCAAGCTCAAGAAGAACGATTTCGCTGTTTAAGTTCCTGTTCGCCTGTCGGCATTTTTATGGCAGATTTTGAGGGGCGCTACACCTATGCCAACCCTCGCTGTCAGGCTATTTGCGGCTTAAGTTTGACAGAAATTTTAGGAGACGGTTGGGAGAAGTGCATTCACCCGGAAGACAGCGATCGCGTATTGAGCCGATGGCTGGATTATACTCGGCAAGGTGGGGAATATGCGATCGAGTATCGCCTGCAAACACCACAGGGGATTGTGCGCTGGATTAACGTTTGTTCCTCGCCGATGTTTTCGGACTCCGGCGAACTCATCGGACACGTGGGCACGGTGAGAGATGTCACGGAAAGACAACAGGCGCAAACAGCTTTGGCAAGCAGCGAACAGCAACTGAGAAGGCTGCTAGAAAATACGCCAGATATCATTATCCGCGCTGACAAAGAACTGCGTTATATTTATGTCAATCAAGCAGTTGAAAGAACCCAAGGAAAACCGCTTTCATTCTTCTTGGGCAAAACCAGTCAAGCAATAGGAATGTCGCCGGAACAGTGCCAGATGTGGGAGGAAACCCTGCACAAAGTGTTAGAAACAGGTCGAGAAGAAATCATCGAATTTCAGGCTTCCTCAACCAACGGCATCCGAAGTTATCAATCGCGGGTAGTTCCAGAATTTGACCAAAATGGCGTAGCAGAATCGGCTTTAATTGTCGCCCGCGATATCACAGAAATAAAACTTGCAGAAACTCAAAGATTGCAGTTAACAATCGAGCAAACAGCGAGGGAAAAAGCGGAAATAGAACAGCAGCGCTCGGCCTTTTTAGCAGAAGTCAGCAAAATGCTGGCTGATGCGTTTGACGGGGAAACGGTGCTGCAAAAGGTAGCAGAATTAGCAATAAATTCGATCGCCGACGGGTGCTGCATTCATTTGACCGAAAGCGACTCAAAAGTGCGTCGAGTCGCTGCAGCTCACGCCGAAGCCTCTATAGTTGATAGTCTGAATAACTTGAGAATCCGAAGTTTGAGCGCTGACAATGCTGTTAACGGCTATCCCCTGGTAATCCGCAGCGGAAAATCCGAACTAATTACCGAAGTGGATGAGGAGATTTTAGCAGCAGGAGCGGAAAATGCCGCAGAAATGGAAATATTGCGATCGCTCAATATCGGATCTCACGCTTGCGTACCGCTGAAAGCCCGCGGGCGGGTAATGGGTTCCATCACTTGCTTTACCTCGAAGTTGGGCCGCCGCTACACTGCAGAAGACATGGCAATGCTAGAAGATTTAGCATACCGCGTGGCGATCGCCCTAGACAACGCCAGACTTTACACAGAAGCGCAGGAAGCACTATCTCAAACATCGCAATCCTTCGCCTTAATTGACGCGCTGTTAGAAGCATCTCCCCTAGCGATTTGCTTTCTGGATCGCGAAATGCGCTTCATCCGTATCAATCAAGTATTAGCAGAACTCAACGGTTTGCCGATAGAACAGCATCTCGGCCAAGACTTCCGGCAATTGTTGCCAGAACATGCAGCCAAATTTGCGCCGATAATTCAGCAAGTTTTAGAAACCGGCCAGCCTGTTTTAAACTTAGAAATGAGCGGCGAACCTGATGGAAAACCCGGATATTTCGGCTACTGGCTCGCCAACTACTACCCAGTAAAAAATGAAAGGGCAGAAATAATCGGAGTCGGCCTAATTATCACAGATATTACCGCAGAAAAACAAACTGAATTAGCTTTGCGGGAAAGCGAAATGCGATTCCGCAGCGTGGTAGAATCTAACATGATCGGCATCGGTTTCTGGGATGCCAGCGGCGAAGTTACGGACGCTAACGACGCCTTGCTGGAAATGATCGGATATACAAGAGAAGACTTAGCTTCGGGACAGATCCGCTGGCTCGAACTCACTGCGCCGGAATATCTAGAACTCGATCGCGTCGCCATCGCGCAAGTCGAAGCAGAAGGAAGTTGCACACCTTTTGAAAAAGAATATCTCCGCAAAGACGGCACGCGCTTCCCAGTTTTAGTCGGCGGCGGAAACTTCCAAGGATGTACAGACAAAGGAGCATTCTTCGTACTAGATATCACCGATCGCAAACAAGTCCAAAATCAGCTCCGAGAAAACGAAATACGCATTCGTCGCCAACTAGCAGAACTCGACTTAGTTTACAACACCACACCAGTCGGGCTGTGCTTTCTCGATACCAATTTGCGCTACATCCGCATCAACGAATGCCTCGCTGCGATAAATGACCGATCGATCTCAGATCACATCGGGCGCACCGTTAGAGAAGTAATTCCCGAAATGGCCGATATGGTAGAGCGGATTTACCGCCAAGTGCTGGCGACGCAAACCCCCGTGCTTGACTTGGAAGTTAAGTCCGCAACCAAGCAACAGCCAGGAGTTGTGCGGGATTGGCAAATCAGCTTTTACCCCGTGATCGATGAATCAGGAACACTGCTGGGAGTCAGCACCGTGGTTGCCGAAATCACCGATCGCAACCAAGCAAAACGGGTAATGCAGCAAAGCGAAGCCATATTCCGGCGGCTGTTCGAGTCAAATATTTTCGGAGTCGCGATCGGCGATTTTAGCGGCCGCATCGCCTACGCCAACCAATCCCTGCTCAACATGGTCGGCTACACCCGCTCAGACTTGCTCTCCGGTCAAATACGGTGGGACAGAATGACCCCCCCCGAATACCTGCACCTTGACGCCTTAGCGGCCCAAGAACTGCGGGCTAAGGGAGTCGCAACTCCTTTCAAGAAAGAGTACATCCGCAAAGATGGCAGCCGCGTGCCGATTCTGATGGGCGGAACCACTCTGTGTGCCGACGATCGCGAACCAGAGACGATCGTCGCATTCTTCATCGACTTGACCGAGATCTCCCGCGTGGAAGCAGAACTCAAAAACAATCAAGAACGGCTGCAAATCGCTCAGCAAGCAGGCAAAATCGGAACTTTTGAATGGAACGTCCAAACCGGCGAGATCGCCTGTACACCGGAGTTAGAGGCTTTGTACGGGCTGCCTGCAGGCGGTATCGACAGCTATCAAAATTGGGCCCAAATGGTGCATCCAGACGATCGCGCTTTGACTCAACAGCAGGTAAAAGCTGCGGCGGTGTCCGGGGAGGAATTAAACATTGAGTTCCGCATCTGCCGCCCGGACAAAAGCGTGGGCTGGATTGCTTGCAGGGCGAAGGTGTTTCAGGACGATCGGGGTTTGCCTTTGCGGATGATCGGGGTGAATGTCGATATCACCGATCGCAAACAAGCAGAAGCCGCGCGATCGCACATCAATCAAACTTTAGAAGCCTTGATTCAGGCTTGTCCCCTAGCAATTACCGTTTTGGACTGCGACGACGGCACTGTGAAAATGTGGAACCCAGCAGCCGAGAGGATTTTTGGCTGGCATGAATCAGAAACGGTAGGTCAATTTGTGCCTTGCGTTCCCGCAGACAAGCGGGAGGAATTCACGGCTAATTTGAAAAGAATTCGCGAAGGAAACGCGATCGCAGGCATGGAAACCCACCGCCAAAGGAAAGACGGCAGCTCGATCGACATCAGTTTGTGGGCAACTCCAGTCCGCGACAGCAACGGCAACATCAACTGTATGTCGATCATCGCCGACATCAGCGATCGCAAGCAAGTCGAGGCCCAACGCGCTCAGTTGCTCGAACGCGAACAGGCCGCGCGGGTGGAAGCAGAAGCTATCAGCCGCCGGAAAGACGAGTTTCTAGACTCTCTTTCCCACGAATTGCGAACGCCTTTAAATGTGATTCAGGGGTGGGCACAGATCCTGCGCGCCCACCCCTACAACGAAGCTAAATTAGCTTCGGGTTTGGAAGCCATTGAGCGTCAGTCGAAGGTGCAGAGCCAGCTAGTGGAAGATTTGCTCGACGTTTCCCGGATTACTCAAGGCAAGCTGGCCCTGAAACCCGGCTGGTTCTACATGGTAAAGACGATCGAGGCGGCTCATAATTTAGTTCGTTTGGCAGCCGAGGCCAAGTCTGTCACCGTTTCGTTAGAACTTGACCCCGCAGTCAGCTTGATGTGGGGCGACGCCCAGAGGTTGCAGCAGGTAGTGTGGAATTTGCTGACTAACGCCGTGAAGTTTACGCCTTCGGGGGGAAATGTGGAACTGCGCTTATCTGCGGTAGCTGTTAGCGATTCCTCATCACCCAATTACGTGCAAATTACTGTCAGCGATACCGGAAAGGGCATTCCTGCTGATTTTCTGCCCTACGTGTTCGATCGCTTCCGACAAGCAGACGCCTCGAAAACTAAGGCTGAGGGCGGTTTGGGACTGGGATTGGCGATCGTCGATCACTTGGTACAACTCCACGGGGGCACTGTGACTGCGGAAAGTCCCGGTAAAGACCAGGGTGCGACATTTACCGTGACACTCCCTCTCAAACAGCCTCGGAGTACGCAGCCGCAGTTGAGAGGAGAAAGGAAATCCAATCCAAGGCCTCCGGGTATTTTGGCTGGTTTAAAGGTGTTGGTAGTTGACGACGAACCCGAAAACCGCGAGTTTTTGATGCTTGCGCTCCAACAGTGCGGGGCGACTGCGACGGCGGTTGCTTCGGCTGCAGAGGCGATCGACATTTTACAGGAGTCGCCGCCGGATATTTTAGTCAGCGATATCGGTATGCCCGTTGAGGACGGCTACTGGCTGATCAGCAAAGTGCGATCGTCCGAATCCGACAAAATCAAGGGCTTGCCGGCCGTGGCGCTGACAGCTTATGCTAGCGAAGAAGACCGCGATCGGGCGATCGCCATTGGTTACAACGAACATTTAACAAAGCCGATCGAACCCGCTCTCTTCGCCACCGTTTTAGCCAAGTTAGCAAAAGGGCATTAGGGCGATCGGGTTCGATTAACGCACAAATAAGATCATTTCCCTTTGATTCGGATTTGTATGATGTTAAATCTTGTAAGGGCGGGTTCACCAATAATAATTGCCCCTAATCTACAATCTCATAAACCCGCCCCCGCTGGATTTTAATTAACGACATGATTGCCGAAATAAACAAATAAATTAGAAAAGTTATCACAGTTTTTGTAAGTAAAAATGAATCAAATGCTCAACAGTTAGAAACAGAACTAACAGAAGCAAATTTTGACAGGCGCGTCCAATCTTCCATAGTAGTTGCCTATATTGCAATACGGTTCATTTAAGCTCGATTCCCCCTAAGCCCCCTTTTTAAGGGGGGGACAATAACTTACTCAAAGTCCCCCTTCTTAAGGGGGATGCGAGGGTGATATCCGAGGAATAAATAGTTTTAAATGAACCGTAGTGGGCTATATTGAACCGGGCGGAAAATTTCACAGTTTTTAGGGCGCGCCAATTGCCGGGAAAGGCACGCTACAGCAGTTAAAATAGGATTATCAGCGCAATTGGTTCACACCCATGCCCATTTATCACTTCAACCGCCTAACCGCCAAATTTTTCAGCAAGCTGCCACTGCGAACGGTTCTGATTGTTCCGTTTGTTTTGCAAACGGTAAGTGTAGTTGGGCTAGTGGGCTATCTTTCTTTCAAAAGTGGTCAGGAATCAGTCGAGGATGTGGCGCATCAGTTAATCGAACAAGTAGGAGAACGGATTAGCGATCGCCTCACGGATAATAATGGGCTGTCGGCAATCAATACCTTTCTGCCTAGGCTGCAATTCTCGGCGTCAGGACAAACTTTTATTATGGATCGATCGGGCAATCTGATTGCCACATCCACACTAGAAACACCCTTGGTGACGCCCGCAAAAAAGCAACCGACGCCATTGCTAGCCACCAACAGCAAGGATGCCCGCACGCGAGATATTGCTCGACAACTCACCAACCGATTTGGCAACTTCCGCACCCTGCAAACAACCCAGAAATTGACCCTGGTGAGCAAGGGCGAGAGGCAGTTTGTCCGCGTCACTCCCTATCGAGATTTCCGTGGTTTGGATTGGTTGATTGTGGTGGTGGTGCCAGAGTCTGATTTCATGGCTCCGATTCAAGCAAATACGCGCAACACATTGTGGTTATTGGCCGGTACACTGCCGCTGGCGATCGCGATCGGATTTTTGACTTCCCGTTGGGTGACAAAGCCAATTAGGCGCTTGAATACGGCAGCCCAAAATGTTGCCACAGGAAAATGGGATCAACCTTTAGAAATTAGACGCTGGGATGAAGTCGGATATCTCGCCAATTCTTTCAATTTTATGGCAGCGCAACTGCAACAGGCTTTTGCAGACCAAAAATCTTTAAACGAAGCTTTAGCGCAAAGAGAGAGCCAACTCAAGCAATTTCTCGAAGCCATACCTGCGGGAGTATCTATCCACGATGCCTCCGGTAAAGTCGTGTACTTGAACAAAACTGCCAAGCATTGGCTCGGCGTAGAAACTATCCCCGATGCGACTTTAGAAGAAGCAGTAGAAGTTTATCAAATCTACCGCCAAAACCAGCTTTATCCCACTGAAGAACTGCCCGCATTCCGAGCACTGCGTGGCGAAACAGTATTCGTGGAAGATGTAGAACTTCATCGAAATGGGAAATTTATTCCTTTTGAGGTGCGCGCCACACCAATTTTTGACGAAGGCGGAAATATTATTTATGCCATCCATGCTTTTTATAATATCGCACAGCGCAAACAATCTGAAAAAATATTAACTGACTACAATCACACTTTAGCAGCCGAAGTTGCCGAACGTAGCGGGGCATTAGCTCGTGCTAACGCACTATTACAATATGAAATTACCGATCGCCAATTGCTCGAACAAAAACTTTACACTTCTACTGAGCAATTTGTGAAAATATTTGAGTCAATTACAGATATTGTATTGATTTTTGATGTCCAAGAAGAAACCATCCAAATTATACCCACTAAGGGAATTTTTCAATACAACTATCATACGAATCAGATCGACACCATCATCGAACAATTTTTTCAGGAGGCCAGCGAGGCGATTTATTTCGCGCAAGTTCGACAGGCATTGGCAACCCAACAAACTATTAGTTTTGATTACAGTCTGCAGATTAATAACCAAGAAGTTTGGTTGGCTGCGAAAATTTCGCCGCTGTCGGATAGCTCTGCGGTTTGGGTAGCGCGCGACATTAGCGATCGCCAGTTGGCGGAAGCCCGACTGCTGGAAGCCCAAAAAATTGCCCGTATTGGCAGTTGGGAATACGATATTGCCACAGCAACAACCACTTGGAGTGAAGAACTCTATCGCATTTATGAGCTCGATCCGACTCAAAAACCGCTGCCCAGCGAACAATTAATCGAGCGTTTTCATCCAGAAGATCGATCGCGCTATCTGGCAATGGTGCGCGATCAAGCTATGTGTGGGAAAAGCTTTGAAATTGATCTGCGGCTGATCCGAAGAGATGGCTCGCTCAGTTACATTGAAGTCCGAGGGAAACCTGTTTATGATGAAAAAGGGCAGTTGATCCGTTTGTTCGGCACTGTCTTGGATATTAGCGATCGCAAACAAGCGGAGTCAGCTTTGCGAGAAAGCGCCCAGGGAGAACAAGCCATCGCCCGATCGATCGAGCGCATCCGTCAATCCTTAGATATTGACACAATATTCAAAACCACAACCTCTGAACTGCGACAAACCCTAAAATGCGATCGTGTCGGTATCTATCGCTTTAATCCTGATTGGAGCGGGGAATTTGTTGCCGAATCAATGGCTGCCGGCTGGAAGTCTCTGATCCCACAAGCCGACGATTTTAATGTGCCAAACACTCTCGTCGAAGACTCTCGCTGTACCGTGAAAACTATGCAAGCCGGCGGTACACCAGTTCTGGATACCTATCTACAAAAAAATCAAGGCGGTATGTACGCTAGAGGCGTTCCTTACCGCATAATTGAAGACATATACAGCGCTGGGTTGAGTCCTTGTTACCTAGAACTGTTAAAACAATTCCAAGCTAGAGCCTACGTTATTTTCCCCATATTTTGCGGCAGTCAACTTTGGGGTTTGCTCGCCAGCTATCAAAATTCTGCACCCCGCACTTGGCGCGAAGCAGAAATCAATATTGGGCTGCAAATTAGCACTCAACTGGGAGTCGCCTTACAACAAGCTCAATTGCTGGAAGCCACTCAACAGCAAGCAGTACAGCTTCAACAAGCCGCCTGGGCCGCAGAAGCTGCCAACCTTGCCAAAAGCACTTTCCTAGCAAATATGAGCCACGAACTCCGCACCCCGCTCAACGCAATTCTGGGATTCTCCCAATTGATGCAGCGCTCTACCAACCTCACTCGCGAACAACAGGAAAATATCCGCATTATCAACCGCAGCGGAGAACACTTGCTAGCTCTGATCAATCAAATATTAGATTTAGCCAAAATAGAGGCAGGACGCATTACACTCAACCCCACCGAATTTCAATTAAGCAGCCTGTTGAACGATCTGGAAGAGATGTTTCAACTCCAGGCAAGGGAGCAACAATTGCAGTTAATCTTTTACTGCTCTAGCGAAACTCCCGAATACGTGCAAACAGATCAAATGAAATTGCGCCAAGTTTTAATTAACCTGCTTTCTAACGCCATTAAATTTACCAAACACGGCGTAATTAGGTTAAGAGTAAGTGCATCTATCGACAGTGAAAATCAGCACTTACCCATCAGTAATTACCAATTACATTTTGAAATAGAAGACACGGGTTCCGGCATAGCTGCTGATGAGTTAGATAAGCTTTTCCAAGCCTTTGTGCAAACCAAAACAGGAACCAAATCTCAGCAAGGAACAGGCTTGGGGCTGGCTATCAGCCAACAGTTTGTCAAGCTGATGGGCGGCGTGATTACTGTACGGAGTGAAGTAGGACGCGGCACCACCTTCGCGTTTGATATCCCCGTCAGCGCCGTTGATGCCCCGGCGACTCAACCCGTACAGCCACTGCGTCGGGTGATAGCCCTGGAACGCAACCAGCCACGCTATCGTATTTTGATTGTGGACGATCAATCGGACAACCGCCAACTGCTGATCAAACTCCTCGCGGGCTTTAACTTTGAACTCGAAGAAGCCAGCAACGGCATGGAAGCTATTGAAATGTGGTCGAGTTTTGAGCCACACTTAATTTTTATGGATATGTGGATGCCCGTGATGGATGGACATGAAGCAACCAAACGCATTAAAGCCACCGTTAAAGGTCAAGCTACGGCAATAATTGCCGTGAGTGCCGGTAACGCCGAAGAAGCGCAAAGCGTTACTGTATCAGATGATTGCGATGACTTTATCCACAAACCCTTTCGAGATACAGAAATTTTTGCCACCCTCCACAAACATCTGGGAGTGCGTTACATTTACGGTGAACCGGAGAGTGTTCCCGAGTCAACTCAAATCGAGGCTCCGACTCCAGAGACTCTTGCAGCCTTACCCGCAGATTGGCTGGCAGCTTTAGAGAAAGCCACAATTGAGTGCGATTTAGAGTTAATTCTGATCCAAATTGAGCAAATTCGCGATCGCAATGACGCTTTAGCTAGTGCTCTAGCCGGATTTGCTAACCAGTTTCAGTTCAATCAAATACTAGCTCTCATCCATCCCGAAACGAAAGAGAAATGATATTATACCCGGTTCGTAGTGAGTACGACCGTCCTCATAAAACCCGCTAGGACGATCGTACTCACTACAAGCCTATAAAGGTTATTTTACCGAACTAGATATGAATTACGAAGCAACTCCCGTCTTAAAAGGGAATATTTTAATTGTTGATGATATTCCGACTAATTTGCAACTTTTAGCTCAAATACTCTCGCAGCAAGGGTACAAAACACGCACCGCACCCGACGGCAAACTAGCGCTGCGGTCGATCGAGTTAACTCCTCCTGACTTAATTTTGCTCGACATCATGATGCCCGGTATGGACGGGTACAAAGTCTGCCAAGCATTGAAAGCTTCTCCCAAAACCAAGGACATTCCGGTTATTTTTATCAGTGCTTTGAATGAAGTGTTAGATAAAGTCAAAGCCTTTGAAGTTGGTGGTATAGATTATATCACAAAACCGTTTCACGAACAAGAAGTTCTCGCCCGCGTCTCAAATCAACTCGTGCAGCGCCAGTTGTTCCAGCAAACACAATCCTACGCCCAGCAACTCGAACAAACCGTAACTGAACTCAAGAAAACTCAAGCTCAGTTAATACAGAAGGAAAAAATGGCTTCTTTAGGTCAGCTAGCGGCAGGAATTGCTCACGAAATCAACAATCCCGTCAGCTTTATCTACGGTAACATTGCTCTAGCGGCGGACTATGCACGAGATTTGCTTCGCCTCCTCGAATTGTACCGACATTACTACCCGCACCCGGTGGCAGAAATTATCGGCGAATTGGACGAGATTCAACCCGAATTCATCGCAGAGGATTATCCAAAACTTCTGAATTCGATGACAGAAGGTGCTTCTCGGATTAGCGAAATTGTGATGTCTTTGCGGAAATTCACCCGCCTTGGCGAACAAAAGTACAAGCCAGTGGATATTCATGAAGGCATTGACAATACTTTAGTTATTTTGCAGCACCGGTTGAAGGGAGCAAACAAAGCTGGTGAGATAGAGGTCATTAAACACTACAGCCAACTGCCAAGAGTCACCTGTTACGCCAGTGAGTTAAATCAGGTGTTCATGAACCTGCTAAGTAATGCTATTGATGCCCTGGAAACTCAACCATCTCCCCGAAAAATTACCATCAGCACTTCAGTAAGTTGTGAGTCAGAATCGGCCCTGCACAATCAAGATTCAAAATTAGCCACTCACAACTATAAATCCGTTGTTATTCACATTGCCGATAACGGTTGTGGGATGAGTGAGGAAGTGCGCCACCAGATATTTGACCCATTTTTTACTACGAAGCCTGTAGGCCGCGGTATTGGATTAGGGTTGGCAATCAGTCACGATATTGTAGTGGAAAAACATCGAGGTCAAATAAGTTGTATTTCTGCTCCGGGCCGAGGAACCAAGTTAATTGTGCAGATTCCGATATCTGTTAAATTTTAATAAATTTCAACATTTTAAAATTTAACCGACCCAGAGGATATATCAGATAGATTGTACGCGAGCATCTGTTTAAGGTAAAACCGATAGTCCCTCAGTCCGTCAGGGGTTGAAACCCCTGCCTCAAAGCGAAAGTCCTCTAAAAGAGGACTAATAAATTATCCAGTCCTCTTTTAGAGGACTTTTGCTATAAGCCCCGTGGAATTCATTCCCTGGTGGACTGCCGGGTGAGCGGGAGGGCTGGCGGACTAAAAGCTTAAGTTGACACGACGAAAGGCACGGCGCCGTCTCGAAAGCTGTGGGTAATATTAATTCCAATGCAACCGGATTTGATAGCAGTCCTCCTTACAAACAGGGGCTGATTGTGGGGAATTGACCAGAGAGCGTATTTACTTTAAATCCAACAATCCGCTCGTTTTGAGCTTGGGATTAAACCGGATTTCTTCAGTTACGCCGCGAGCTTTCAGCAGCGCGAAAATTTCATTTTCCACGCGCCGCGCGACATTTTTCAACAATTTATCTTTGGCAATTTCATCGGCGAAGATACCTTCATAATTAGCCGTTTCTTGGGCAGTCATTACCGTTTTTGTGTCGATGGGATCGTTCCACTTGGCAGCATCGGCACCGTTACCCTGGGGTTGGGAACCGTTTTCGGCAATCCAACTTTCTCTAATGCTTTCTAGAATAGTGCGGCTGGGCTTGTCAATAGTTTGCACTTTCAGCCAGTAGCAATACTGGGTTTGGCGTACCAAATGCTGTTTAAGGCTGAGGTAAATGTCGCGAGAATAGCCGACAAATTGCAGGACTTTCTCGTTATCAAAAATCGCGTAAACGCCAATTTTTCCCTGCACAAAATCGGGCAATTTTCCCTCGGAGTCTATGTAGGGAATGAATTCTAAGCTGGCGAGAGATTGAATGTCTTCTGTCATCCGATTTTAGATTTTAGATTTTAGATTTTAGATTAAACCACAGATTAACCAGCCTTGACCTAATTCTTGAAAACGCGATAAATTGCACAGAGGCGGCTGGGTTTAAATATTTTGGCTTGGAACATGAAATTAGGCGGGACGTTGACGATCGCAAAATCGCTCGATTGATGATACTTTTCAAATTCCGCAGGCATTCCCTTCGGCGTCTCGCTGCTGTAAGGGACTGGCTGAAAAAGTAATTCGGCAAACTCAATGCGCGAGCATTGCAATTGTAGCGCTACTTGTTTGACAAAGCTTTCACCGGTTAATAAACCGAACAGTGCAGTTTTAGCATCGGGTTCGAGGACAAAACTGCTATCGTAGCTTTCAATAATCTTAAGACCCATGTTCTGTATACTCCTGACAGACGGCGGTGAACGCTTATTGGTTAACTGTTGAGCGATCGACTTAATCCTGAATTTTACCTGAGATTGACCGTTTTGAAGGCAGAACGTATTCGGCACGAGGTCAATGAAAATACCACAATCAGGAAATTTTGACAAATAGCCCTGATTTATTTGCCGATCGCTTTTATCATGTCCGTATCGCCATCTATCCGACTACGACTAAAAGGCTATGCAGAAGATTGAAAAAGCATCATTCCCAGCTTTGAGAAGTGCCCCGAACCAGCCGGACTGGCTAGAATTGGTAGAATACGCCTCTGTTGCTGGTTCAGCGATTGGCACGATTGCTGCAGGATTGTCGGGCCAAATTGTCTACGCTGCAGCCCCCTTAACCGCAGCACTCTCGATAAATCTCGCCAATCGCCAGCGTTTCGAGCAACAAATGCAACAAAAGGCAAATTCTGCGATTGCGGACGTACAGGCCGCAGTAGAACGTCGATCGCAGCAAGTTCAGATACTACCTGGAGAACCTGCGGAACTCTACACCGCCGTCTCTGACTTGCAGCAGAAACTCCAGGGCTTGGAATCCGGGGCCATCGCCGAGGTACAAGCTGCCGTAGCCTCCCTCGAACGCCAAGCCCAGGCGCTGCCTGCAGATTCTCAGGATTTCCACACGCAACTGTCCGATTTGCAGCAAAAACTCCGCATTTTGGAAAATAGCGCCCTCAGAGAGCATGATTGGGAAAATGTCAACGTCCGATTTTTATTGATGGGCGAACAGTTAACTGAAGTTAAAACTATTACGGCTCAGTTACAGGAGCGATCGAATGAAGTAGACTTCGATACAATCCAAGGTTCTCTCAAGCAATTGCAGGATTTGCTCGATCGACCCACAATAGATGCAGGGATGCTGCAAACCGAGATACAGCATTTGCAGCAGCAAGTGTCCGAGTTGCAGAGACAAAATCAAGAAATTGTCAAGCCTTATTTGCAGCGTCTGACTCGCGCCGTGAAGAAACTATCAGCAAATTAGTCTTACTTATTCGTTTTTCGTAGGGTGCAGCGCGGGCATCTTCCCGCATTCTTTCGTAGGGTGCGCCGGGTCGCGCACCTTACCAATTACCCATTACCCGTTACTAAATTTTTGCCAAGCTTGCCAGAAAACATAAATCGATAACACTGCCAAGAGCGATCGAAAAGCTAAACTAACAATACGATCGGGCAATCTCGGCAAAAACCGCGTGCTCACCTGCGCGCCCAACAAACCGCCGCCGCCAAGAATTAACCCCACAACCCACAAAACATTCCCGCGCGCCGCGTGTCCCGCCGTCGCCGAAATTGCCGTGATGACTATGACGCCCAAGCTGGTTTGAATTGCGGTTTTAATGCTTTCTCCTAACAGCAAAATTTGCAGGGGAACCATAATTACGCCGCCGCCTACGCCGAACAAACCGGCTAATAAACCCGCCGCACTGCCGGTAGCAATTTTAGCAAAAGTTGGATGGAATAAAATATTTGAATTATTGGGTAATTCGTGATTGGTAATTGGTAATTGAGCATTTTCTCCTTGTCCCGCTTGTCCTCCCAGTTCCCGTTGTTCTAGTTCCGCTTTCTTCTTAGCTGTCAGGTGCTTGCGAACTTCAATCAAATAAATATTCAGCCACAGCAACAGCCCAAAAGTAAGTAACAGCAAGTAAGGCGGAAATATCCCCGCCAAATAAGCACCGATTTGTGCTGTGATGACGGCGGGAAATCCGATGCCTGCGACTTGGCTCAAGCTGAGGTAGCCCATGCGCCAATTCTGGATGCTGCCAGAAATAGCTGTAATGACGATCGACAAACCGCTAGTAGCAACCGCTTGCACGGGGGCGTAATTGAGAGCCACCAACAAAGGCACGAGAACCGTACCGCCACCGATACCCAAAAATCCAGCTAGAATTCCGGCAAAAACTCCCGCCGCACCCAACATCAATAATTCAGTGATAGTCATTAGTCATTAGTCAACAGTTAACAGTCCACAGTCAACAATCAACAGTCAACAGTCCACAGTCAACAGTTAACAGTCAACAATCAAATTTTAAGAATCATTAGTTGTGCCGTCCGGCATAATTGCCCGCCTCAAATCGGCATCGCGGAAGTTAGTTCGATTGAGATTAGCATCAATCAAAACCGCTTCCACCAAAACAGCCCCGCTGAAATTAGACCAGCACAGCTTTGCCCGGTACAAATTAGCACCGCTCAAATTAGCTCTTGCCAGCGTAGACCAACTCACATTAGCAACTCTCAAATTAGCATTGCTCAGATTAGCGTCGGTGAGATTAGCTCCAACCATCGTTACTTGGCGCAAGTCTGCACCAGCCAAGTTTGCCCCGCTCACCATCGCCCCGCTGAGAATTGCCTGATTCAGATTAGCTCTTTCTAAAAGCGACTCGCTGAGGATGGCATTTGTCAGGTTTACCGCTTTGAGAGTTGACCAACTCAAATTTGCCTTCATCAAATTAATACGAATCATGCTAGCGTCGGTTAAGTTGGCCGCAAACAAATTCGCTTCGGTAAAGTTGGCTTCGGTCAAATTAGCTTCGGTCAAATTAGCCTTGGTCATGTTGACTTCTCTCGCCATTGATCCGCGCAGGTTGGCTCCCATCAGGTTAGCCCCGCTGAGATTGGCGCGGCTCAAATCGGTACCGATGAGATTTGCTTCGCTGAGGTTGGCTTCCGTCAAGTCCACCCCTGCCAATTTCACCTCGCGCAAGTTCGCTCCCGTCAGGTTAGCGCCTTTGAGGTTTGCGTCTTGGAAATTCGCTCGGGTAAAGTTAGCCTCGCTGAGGTTTACCCCTTTTAAGTCGGCCCCGACGAGGTTAATCTCTCGAAAATTTCTTTCTCCGGCCGCATATTGCCTCAGAATTCGATCGGCCTCCATGTCATTCGCCTCGCAATTTTTTTTAAACGTTAGAGTGATGGGTGTTACCACATCATCCCAGATAACTACGGTATTCACTCTGCACGCTGTACTATCTGTAGAATCTT
This sequence comes from Microcoleus sp. Pol17C6, assembly GCF_036701145.1. Lineage (NCBI taxonomy): Bacteria > Bacillati > Cyanobacteriota > Cyanophyceae > Oscillatoriales > Microcoleaceae > Microcoleus > Microcoleus sp. Pol17C6. Next base: position 24,959 of record NZ_JAUBQH010000005.1, on the reverse strand, counting down.
TGCACTGCTTTCCGGACACTGCTGTGCCACTGCCTCCTAAAAGGTCTGACAAATATCAAAGCTTCTGAGAAAATCAACAATAGGGTAAAACTCTCGGCGCTCGGCACTGAGTCAGTCGAGTTTAGATTTTAGATTTTAGATTTGCTCCACAGATTCATCTGGGAGCCGGAACTTTGGTCTAAAATTATGGGCTCACCACGACGATTATCGGAAACTTGTATTCGTTTTTGGGCGAGCTGGCAGTTGACAACTGACAACTGTCAACTGTCAACTGTCAACTGTCAACTGTCAACAGACAAAGGAAATTTTAAAATGCCTGAAAATTTGAGAAGCCAAGCTGTGACTGGGGGCGTGCAGCGCGCGCCCAACCGAGCAATGCTGCGGGCAGTCGGTTTTGGTGACGGCGATTTCACTAAGCCGATTGTGGGGATTGCCAACGGGTACAGCACGATTACGCCCTGCAATATGGGATTGAACGACCTCGCTTTGCGGGCTATTGCGGGTGCAAAGGAAGCTGGGGCGATGCCACAGATGTTCGGTACGATTACTATCAGCGACGGGATCTCGATGGGAACAGAAGGGATGAAATATTCTCTGGTGTCGAGAGATGTAATTGCTGATTCGATAGAAACTGTTTGCAACGGCCAAAGTATGGACGGGTTGCTGGCTGTCGGCGGTTGCGATAAAAATATGCCGGGGGCGATGATTGCGATCGCCCGCATGAACATTCCTGCTATTTTTGTTTACGGTGGCACGATCAAACCAGGACACCACAACGGACGCGATTTAACCGTTGTCAGCGCTTTTGAAGCAGTCGGTCAATTCAGCGCAGGCAAAATTGACCAAACAGAACTCAATGCAGTGGAACAGAATGCTTGTCCGGGTGCGGGTTCTTGCGGCGGAATGTTCACAGCAAATACGATGTCGAGCGCTTTTGAAGCGATGGGCATGAGTTTGCCTTATTCTTCGACAATGGCTGCTGAGGATGCCGAAAAAGCTGACAGCGCTGCCGAATCTGCAAAAGTTGTGGTGGAAGCTGTCCGCAAACAGTTGTTACCGAGCCAAATTTTGACGCGCAAGGCCTTTGAAAATGCGATCGCGGTAATCATGGCAGTCGGCGGTTCAACCAATGCTGTGCTGCATTTATTAGCCATTTCCAATGCGATCGGCGTTGAGTTGTCCCTCGACGATTTTGAAACTATTCGAGCAAAAGTACCAGTGCTGTGCGACCTCAAACCCAGCGGCAAATACGTAGCAACCGATTTGCACAAAGCCGGCGGCATTCCTCAAGTAATGAAAATGCTGCTAGAAAAGGGTTTGCTGCACGGAGACGCCCTGACAATTACCGGCCAAACTGTTGCTGAAGTGTTAGCAGATATTCCAGCCGAACCCCGCACCGACCAAGATGTCATCCGCCCTTGGAACAACCCGCTTTACGCCCAAGGACATTTAGCAATTCTCAGGGGAAATCTGGCAACAGAAGGAGCCGTTGCTAAAATTACGGGCGTTAAAAAACCCCAAATTACCGGCCCGGCGCGGGTATTTGAATCTGAAGAAAATTGTTTGGATGCAATTTTAGCGGGGAAAATTCAAGCCGGAGATGTGATTATCATCCGCTACGAAGGGCCCAAAGGCGGGCCGGGAATGCGCGAAATGTTAGCACCAACTTCGGCAATTATTGGCGCTGGTTTGGGAGATTCTGTAGGGTTAATTACTGACGGTCGCTTCTCTGGCGGAACTTACGGCATGGTTGTTGGTCACGTTGCACCGGAGGCGCAAGTCGGCGGGACAATTGCTTTGGTAAAAGAGGGCGATTCAATTACGATTGATGCTAACAATCGCTTGTTGCAGCTCAATGTTTCTGATGCAGAATTGGAGCAGCGGCGGGCTCTTTGGCAGCCTCCTAAACCTCGCTATACTAAGGGCGTTTTGGCTAAATATGCTAAGTTGGTTTCTTCTAGCAGTGTTGGTGCTGTGACTGATTTGGGTTTGGGTTAAAGTAGGAGTTTTTGTAACCGCCGATGAAGGCAGATAAACGCAGATGAACGCAGATAGGATTTTATCTGCGTTCATCTGTGTCCATCCGCTGATATCTGCGGTTAAAACATTCCAAATTAACTGCGTTGATTCAAAAAGCGGCCTGCCATCGACATGGCGTCAGTAATATCTACGTCGCCGTCTCCATCTCCATCTAAAAACGTATTCAAAACGGGATTTCCCCCCTGGGCTGGATTTTGAGCGTTACCGCCGGTTTGTAGCAAATTCAGTAAGAGTGGCACCAAAACAGGTATCATCGCCTGCACTGTGGCGTTATTTAAACCGGTTCTTTGGGCGATATCGGCCACTATCTGCGTTAGTTGGCCGGCTCCGAACAAACTCTGTACCGCTTGCGGATTGGGATTTGTGCCGCTAAATTGGTTGACAAGTTGTTGAGCTTGTGCGTCTCCTGACTGCGATCGCACGTCTTGCAATGCCGATCGCACGTATCCGCCCAAAACCGACATCGCCAACTGAGTCGTACCCGCATCGACGCCCTGGTTGCCGCTCAACTGCTCTACCGCACCGATAATGTTGCCCAACTGATTGGGGCTTGCTTGTTGGTTGGGATTGTCGATCGCGCTCAAAATTTGGTCAAATAGTCCCATAATTTTCGCTCCGTACAGTGATTGCTCAACTTTAAATTATAGCAAATCCTGTTTTTCAAGATTATGGAAAATAGTTTTTATTTTGGTATTATCACTCAGCGGGTGGGGTAGCGGCAGGCAGTCAGTAAGCAATCTCATACTATTTGAAATGGGATATTTGGCAAGAATTATGATCTCAGATTTTTTAGCTTGCTTGCAGTTGGATTTTTTTACTGTGTAAAAAAAATATATTTTTAAGTTTTTACAGTTCCTCTCTTTTCGGACTTTGTTGGCGCGTTCCCGTTGCCAAGGGAATTATATTCGCCAGCAATTGGAGGTTTTAACAGCGGATTTGGCATTGAATCCTCGTGCTTAATCGGCAGGGCGATCGCAAATTCCGTCCCCCTTCCAACCTCAGACCAAAAGTTAATCGTCCCGCCGTGTTTCTTGACGATAATTTCGCGACCGATTGCCAATCCCAAACCCGTACCTACACCTCTCGGTTTAGTAGTAAAGAATGTTTCAAACATTTTTTCTTGACTCTCTGGCGCTATTCCCATACCGTTATCGGAAATTCGCACTACCACTGAGTCCTCGTCCAAGTATTCTGTAGCAATCACAATTCTTGGGGAAAAACTCGGTGCTTGCTGTTTGCTTGACTCCGAAGCCGATTGTTTTTTCCCCTCCTCAGAGCTGAATTTATCAATTTTTGCTTTCTCTTCCACAGCATCTAGTGCATTGTTCAGAAGATTCACAAATACCTGGTAAAGCAAACCCATATAGCCTTCAATACTCGGGATGTTCCCGTAATTGCACACCACTTCAATGCCTTGTTTTATTCGGCTGTTTAGAATCAGCAAACTGCTGTCTATGCAGGCGTGCAAATCGACGGGATGAGGGGCTGCCTCATCGAGGCGAGAAAAATCTTTCAAACTTAAGATAATAGCTTTGGCTCTTTCAGCGCCTACTTGCATCGAGTCAAATATTTTGATCAAATCTTCTTTGAGAAAATCGATGTCTATTTCTTCGCCTTTCGCGACCACTGCGGCCGGGGGGTTGGAAATTTCTGTTTCGTAAGTTTTGAGCAAATCTAAAATATCTTCAACATAATTTCTGGCCGGAGCGATATTGGCATAGATAAAATTGATTGGGTTGTTAACTTCGTGAGCAACACCGGCTAACATCCGCCCCAAAGTTGCCATTTTCTCATTTTGAAGTATCTGGGTTTGTTGTTCAGATTTCAATTCTTCTAGCAACTGATTTACTTTCTGAATCAGTTGATTCAGCGAAGCTGCTAAGACTCCCACTTCATCGGTGCTGGTAACTGGTACTTGCAACTGAAAATTAGATTCTTCAGTCACTCGCTGAGCGATTTTAGTTACAGCGGCTAGGGGTTTGGCGATCGCCCGACTGGTGAAGCCCGCCAGCACTGCTGCAACGACGATCGACAGTGCCATGCTACCCAAAATTATTTGCACCCGCAGCGCCTGGGCTCGCAGCAGATCCTCCCGCCCAGCATCTTCTTGCTGTTGGGCGCGATCGATAATTGCTGCTATATCATTGACAGCCATATCTAGTTGCAACGCTATTTTATTTCGAGCGAAATTCGACAGCAACTTACGTTTTACGCTTTGTTGAGCGGGGTTATTTGGCAAACAACTAATTTTTTTATTAACTATTTCGAGTTGATAAATATAATTAGAGAGTAGCGAATCGCAAGTATTTCTAAATTTTCCTATCCCTTTTATTTGTTTCAGGTATTTAGTTTTTTTTACTTCAAATAACAACACTTTTAAACTGTAAATATTTTTTTGTAGCTGTTGATATTTGCTGTTAAATATTTGGGGCTTATCGATGCCGTAAATCAACCACTCTTGGCTGTTTTGCGTCCGCACTAAAGCCACCTGCAACTTATGTAAAAGCTGACTTTCTTGATCGATGTGTACTTGATTATTAGTTATTCGATAGTAATGAGTGCCCACCAACATCCCGACACTCGTTCCCCCAATCGCAACACAAAGAGCCAGTGCGTACCCACGGCAGATTTTCTCGTGAATACTGAGGTTGCCAAAGGAACGGGCTATGTGAGCGAAATAATTGGGCTTTGGTGGCTGGGTCTCTTTGATGTTATGCTCGCAAGAGGTAGAGAGTTCTTGTGAAGGCTGATTTAGATGTTTGAGCTGCATAGATGCTAACCTGTGAATAATTCACGCACTGACAATTCAGTCTAACTTAACTCGTGGCTGATTAGAGAGTACCGCATTGATATTTAATGTGATAATTTTTGTAAATTAGGATGCTCTTACCTTGCCTAAGAAACCCGGTTTCTCGTTTCTAGTTTCCGAGCTTCCAGGAGGCACTGGTGTTACAAAAGCGGATTTCTCTGTACTTAATGTCATATTTGTTTCTTAATAAAAAAGTATTGCTAGACTCGTGATCAAATAAATCACCGAATAAATAAGTAGGTAGATGCAAATAAACCAGTCTGCTGTTCCGGCGGGTGATAAGCTGTAGCTGAGTTATCGTGCAAGCTACAATTGCAGCAAGAGGGCGATCGCACTTGTCCGTCCCGCTGGCGATCAAACTCCGTAAACCGCGCCTGCAGTGCGACTGAATCGGGATTTGCGGGTTCGCGCAGTACGATCCTGTTCGAGGGCTTTCCTTCGGATCGCTTCGCTAACGCTAACGGGCGCTTCGCCATTTTAGATTTTAGATTTTAGATTTTAGATTTGCAATGACTGATGACTATCGGCGTAATGTAAAAATCAAAGCATAACCTTTTTATTTGCCACTTTCCTCATGCCTTTGCCACGCCTGTTAACCTTAATTGCTGCTTTCTGCCTCGCCCTGGGGCTGATTATTGGGCTGGTGAGTTCCTTAACAGGGCTTTACAGTCAAGTTGCGTGGTCTGCTTCTCCGCTGCTGGCTAATTTGCTGATTTTCCTGATAATTGTACTTTTGGGAACCCTAATTTTTGCGCTGGTTTACTATTTTAGGCTGCTGCAACGCCCTCAGAAAGTTAAGGGAAAACGGCCGATTACTCCGAAGGTTCCTGTTGTCAAAAGTGAAGCAGCTTCGGAAAATCTCAAAGCAATTCGGCAACAAGTCGATCGCATTCAAGATGAAGTAGCGCGGCAAGCTTTGCTGTTGAGAGCCCGCGAAATTGAAGCTAGCATGGCTCGCGGCAGCGTTCGAGTAGTTGTTTTCGGCACCGGTTCTGCGGGCAAAACTTCCGCTGTGAATGCGTTGGTGGGGCGGATGGCGGGACAAGTGGGCGCGCCGATGGGAACTACGGAAGTTGGCGAAACTTACACTCTGAAATTGAAAGGAATCGATCGAGAATTAGCAATTACTGATACCCCAGGTATCTTGGAAGCGGGAGTTGCGGGGACTTACAGAGAAGAATTGGCGAGGCAGTTGGCGGCGAGGGCAGATTTAATCTTATTTGTTTTGGACGGCGATTTGCGAAAATCCGAGTACGAACCGCTGCGGACTTTGGCGGAAATTGGCAAAAGGTCGATCGTGGTTTTTAATAAAGTTGACCTTTATCCCGACACCGACAGAGATGAAATTCTCGATCGACTGCGGCAGCGAGTCAAAGGTTTTGTAGCAGCAATGGATGTAGTAGCCATTAGCGCCAATCCGCAAAAAGTTGTACTAGAAGACGGCACAATTTTTCAGCCAGACCCGGATATTATGCCATTAATTCGGCGCGTCGCTGCCATTTTGCGAGCTGAAGGCGAAGACTTAATTGCGGACAATATTTTGCTGCAATCTCAGCACTTGGGAGATCAAGCGCGCAAGTTAATTGACGCTCAAAGGAGGCGGCAAGCTGATAAAGCAGTAGAGCGATTTCAGTGGATCGGAGCCGGAGTAATTGCCGTAACCCCTTTGCCAGTTGTGGATTTGTTAGCGACAGCAGCAGTTAACGCTCAAATGGTAGTAGAAATTGCCAAGATTTACGGCTGCGAATTAAATATCGATCGCGCGAAAGAATTGGCATTGTCTCTAGCAAAAACCCTAGCAAGTTTGGGAATAGTTGAAGGCGTAATTCAAGTAGTATCAAGGGCGCTGCAGTTAAGCGTAGCCGGGTTTGTACTTGGCAAAGCAATTCAAGCAGTCAGTGCCGCTTATTTAACCAGAATTGCCGGTAAAAGTTTTATTGAATATTTCCGCCATGACCAAGATTGGGGCGACGGTGGCATCACCGAAGTTGTGCAAAGGCAGTTTCAGTTAAATCGGAAAGACGAGTTTGTCAAAGCATTTGTCAAAGATGCGATCGCCCGCGTTGTCGAACCTCTGAACATTTATCAGCAGGAATCGGAACCAGAATTAGAAATGTCAGCGGAATTGGAACCCGAAATAGAACCCGAACCCTTGTATCAGCCACCCCAACAAGACGATTGGGAAACTTACAGCAACAAACGAAACGATGAATGGTAATGGGGCATTGGCCAAACAGGGAATTGGCCAAACAGGGAAGTGAGAATTGGGTAATTACGATCGTTCAATGAGATGTTCCCTGAGTATGCTTTGTTGAATTTTATTAAGAAATTTTACAATAATTTTACACATAGGGGAGACTCTGGGGGAAGCAAGTCAAACCGAGCGATCGGATCGAACACAATTTTGATAAGATTTAAGATTGACAACAAAATTTGCTATTGTGCGTCCGGGTAAAAACAATGAGCGATCGACCAATTATTCTCGGTATTGTCGGAGACAGCGCAGCGGGCAAAACCACCCTGACGCGGGGAATTGCCCAAGTATTAGGGCCAGAAAATGTCACTGTGATTTGCACTGACGACTATCATCGCTACGACAGAAAGCAGCGGGCCGAAATCGGAATCACAGCATTGCATCCCGACTGCAATCACCTCGACATCATGCAGCAGCACCTCAGCCTGCTGCGTACCGGACAAGCAATTCTCAAACCCATCTATAACCACACCACAGGTACATTCGACCCACCGGAATACATCAAGCCCAGCAAATTTGTAATAGTTGAAGGTTTGCTGGGTTACGCAACCCGAACCATCCGCGATTCTTACGACGTAAAAGTGTATCTTGCTCCTCCCGAAGAATTGCGAAGTCAGTGGAAAGTTAAGCGCGATGTCATGAAGCGCGGTTATACTGAAGAACAGGTGCTTGCAGAAATAAAAAAACGGGAACCGGACTCTGAAGACTTCATTCGTCCTCAGCGCAAATCTGCCGATGTTGTAGTTAGTTTTTACCCGCCAGAAGCGGACAATGAATCGAATTTGAGCGTCCGTTTAGTGCTCAGACCGACAATTCCTCACCCTGATTTTACTGAAATTTTAGGTCGAGGCAGCGATAGTTTTCAACCTGCAATTCGCTTGGGACTCGATCGCGACATGGGCAAACCTGTTGACGTTTTGGAAGTAGACTCCCATGCTACCAGTGAGCAAGTAAACGAACTAGAAAAGATTTTGTGCAGCGAGTTGCCACACCTGCGGGGATTTTGTTCCGCCCAAGGCAACCCGGAAATTGGCAAACTGATCGGCACAACTGGTGAAGTTTTGCAAAGTTACCCGCTAGCTTTGACGCAGTTGCTAGTTGCATATCACATGATGAAAGCAATTCATGTGTATTAGTTAGTTCTTATTAGTGAGTTGTTATTTGTGATTTGTTTATGGGTCTTTGGTCATTAGTTCCACTCACCATTAGCAATTACTAATTATAATTAGTAACAAATAACAACTAACCCATGACTAATGGCTAATAATTTGAGAGTCGGCAATTTTCCAGATGCCATCCCAATACTCTAAGGTATAGCGAACTAGCTTAGTGTTGAAACTGCTACTATCGACTTTGCCATTTCGGTAAACTGTGGCATCTTCGGTGACTCTGACTTCAATAGTGGCTTTGTTCCCAGATGCTGCAAAGCGTTCGACGGATTCAACTTTTTGGACACCGTATCTGTACTGAGAATTACTGTTTGTCAGATAGTCTATCCCTTTGACTGTATCGGCATACAAAATACCTGTAGTCATTTTAGCCAGCAATTGGCGATCGAATGGAGGAGCAAATATTGTCTGCTTTGCCTCCAGCCACTTGCTAATTAAATCTGAAGCTTGTCCGAGAGTAATATTCAGAGCTTGACTAATATGATCTTTGCAGTAATGTGTTGCAATCCGTTGTCGGGTACAAGTAATATTTTCCGCTTTCGCCGGCGGAGTCAACCACAAAGGAGTTAAGATAGCGATTAGAATTATCGGTTTCATATCTAAAATCCTCCATCATGCTAAATTGACTTTATTGAGCCAAAATATAGGTGAGAATTATTAGCCGATTATCTCAACCTATCGTTAGTTTATCGGTAATTTTGTCTACATCATGTGCTGGGGAAATTTCGGAATTTTAATTGTATTAATTTTCTCACGATTGAGAATAAATTCTTGGTGCTCGCAAAGTCGGGTTAGCAGTGCCTAATTGCTGAAATGGCATGGAGACGGGCAATTGACTTGGAGGTGCGGGCAGCATTTCGCCTCGGAAGTCGAGGAGGGTGACGAGCAGCAGGTAGGCAACTGCTAAAATTATAGAAATCACGCCGGTGATAATAGCAACAATTTTTGAACGATCCATATTCAGCAAGTTTTAACTACAGCTAATATTAGTTTAACATTAAAAATAGCAATTATTACTTAACTTATGCAATAGAATATAATCAGGTGCTAGTTATTTCTCTGACCAAAATGGAACCTCTTGTAGATGCGCCAAATCCCATCGAGATGCCCAGAGCTACCCCAGTGGTGGAAACATTTAATCTGGGGAAGTTCTACCGTACCGGCTTCTGGATGAATGAAAAAATTGAATCGCTCAAAAATTGCACTCTGACTGTCTCTGAGGGGGAAACTTTCGGGCTGTTAGGGCAAAATGGAGCGGGGAAAACTACGCTGCTGAAAACTTTGCTGGGTATAGTACGGCCGACTTCTGGCAGGGCGCTGCTGTTGGGGAGGCCTTTGGGCGATCGCACTGTGAAGCAGCGAGTCGGCTACTTGCCAGAAAATCCCTATTTTTACGATTATCTCACGGGCTGGGAATTCTTGCAATTTGCGGCGGGCTTATTTCAAATTCCCCCCTCAATTCAGCGGCAGCGAATTCCGAATTTGCTAGACTTAGTTGGGCTATCTCAATCGGCAGCAATTAAAAAACAGTTGCGCCAGTATTCTAAGGGAATGCTGCAACGGATCGGCATGGCTCAAGCTTTGATTAACAATCCAGATGTGGTATTTTTGGATGAGCCGATGTCTGGTTTAGATCCGATGGGCCGCTATCAGATGCGGGAGATAATTTTATCGCTGAAAAATCAAGGAAAAACAATTTTTTTTAATTCGCATATATTGTCTGATGTGGAGAAGATTTGCGATCGAGTGGCTATTTTGGCTAGGGGTGAATTAATCTGCATTGGGGCGATAGACGAACTCTTGGGTAATACTGAAACTTACCGAGTTGAAGGTAGGGGCGGCCACTTGAATATCCTGCAAAAATGGATACCGGATATGGAAGTTGATAATGATTTGTGGTACGGTCATTTGCAGGGCGAGCCGAAGGAGTTTATTTCTAGTCTGAGTGGTACGGGAGGGCAGCTAATTGCCATGAATTTGGCTAAGCCTAGTTTGGAAGAGTTTTTTATGCAACAACTGCAAGAAAGAGGGATTTATTCTAGTGGTTGAAGTCCATAAAATCGGCGGCTGAAACTCGGCGGTTAAAACCCGGCGGTTGAAAGCACTACTACACAAATGAAGCCGCTCTCTAAGAGACTAAGAAAACGGGATATTCCGCCCGTTCCACAACACATCAAGCAGGATTTACGCGCCATATCCAGATGTATGGAGTCTTCATCAGCGGGGGGATTGCCCTACAAAACCCTATATTTAGAGGCTGTGCGTAAGTCCTGTCTCATTGACTGACATCTAAATTCGCCAAGCTAGTAATCGTTCAGATTGCTTGTCAACTTTGCACACATAAAGTATCCTCAACAGATAGAAGGTAGTAATGAGCTTTCTTTCAAAAAATCTTTAACCCAAACTAATACTATATCCTGGCTACAAAGTAATGTCTGTAAAGTTTGCTTGCAGCGAAAAAAGTAAGACTTAATTCCGAGAGATAGGTAGTAGCTTACAATCGTAGATTTTGGAATGGGTGGATATCTGTGTTGTGGGGAGAGACCTGATCTGGGAAGCAGCCCAGATGTATTGAAACTCGATCGCTCAATTATGCCGACTGATTAAAATACAAGTAAGTTTGTGGGCAGGGTGCAAAATGTCTAACATTCAACTCGGCAGTCTTAACGATAACTATTTCAATATCGATTTCGTTGGTAAGCTCGATTCCACAGACATTTATCGTTTCAATCGTCCTGCGGCAGGCAGTTTCCAAGTCTTGGCTGAAGGTTTTAGCGGCGGTCTGAAAATGGAACTGCTCGACAGCCAAGGAAAGCCGATCGAAACTATTTCAACTAGCGGCAAAAATCCCGGAACTCTCAGTACCGATAATTTGGGCGCAGGAGACTATACTCTCAAAGTTTCTCCCATCTCCTCCGACACAACCTATCAGATTAGTCTGGCGGCAAATGACAAAGTTGACCCACTCACAGGTTTGAAGGTTGACTCCGGTTTTTTTACGTCCGATCCTGCCGGTGAAGTAGGCTTTGATTTCCTGTATGATGGCGGCGGATTCAAAGGACAATTAGCCATATTTAGTTTGCAGGGTATGGAGAAATTTACTCCAGGCTCTGAGGAGTTTATCAAGGAAGCTGCAAAAAGGGCTCTGAGTAATTCGGTGTTGGGTCACGTCGTGATTTCTGATATTACAGAAGGAACAGATCCTCAATTCAGGGGTACTTTAGGGAAGGTAAATCTGAACACCGGGCCCTACAAAGGTGTGAAGAAGTTTGCGATGACTCCTGGAGAAGCATTTGCTGTGATGCTGGTGCCGGATGGCACGGTTAAAGAAGTATTTGATAAACCGGATATTGGCGGCGACAATCGTCCGCTGTTTTCGCTATCTAGCAGTGACGCGGATGATGCTTGGCTGTTGGGTCAGGTGGCAGATATTACTGGCGATGGTAAGACATTCGCGATCGAGGATCGATCAATTACTCCGAAGTCAGATTACGACTACGAGGATGTGATTTTCCGTTTGACGGGTGCGACAGGCAAAGCGGTCGAGGTGAAAGAAGTTATCGCTCCGGCTAAGGATTGGACTAAATCTGAAGGCGGTAAGAAATTGATCGATTATGTCACCTCAAAACTGCCTGATGAGCGCAAACCGCCTGCGGATACAGAACCGCCTCCACCCACACCAACACCTGCGCCAACACCTGCACCTGCGCCAACACCTGCGCCAACACCTGCACCTGCGCCAACACCTGCACCAACACCGCCTGTAGCCCCACTGCCACCTGCGGAGCCAACACCGCCTGTAGCCTCACCCCCACCTGCGGAGCCAACACCGCCTGTAGCCTCACCCCCACCTGCGGAGCCAACGCCACCTGCGGAGCCAACGCCACCTGCGGAGGCAAAACCGCCTGTGGCTCCACCGCCACCTGCGGAGCCAACGCCACCTGCGGAGGCAAAACCGCCTGTGGCTCCACCGCCACCTGTAGCCCCAACACCACCTGTAGAGCCAACACCGCCTGTAGCCCCAACGCCACCTGTAGCCCCAACGCCACCTGTAGAGCCAACACCTCCTGTAGAGCCAACACCTCCTGTAGAGCCAACACCGCCTGTTGATGATACCCAGGTACCGGCTGAAACTCAACCGCCCGCTGAGCCGGAACCGCCTGTGCCACCAGAGAAGCCCAGCCTGCCTTTGATTGGGATTATCGATAGTGGGTTTGCTGCGAACAATCCGGATCTTGACTACTCTAAAGTGACACTGGGGCGCGATCGCATTGACAATGACAACAACCCTTTAGTGTCGTCTGATGCAGAAAACGAACACGGCACGGCTGTTTGGAGTTTGATTGGCGCTCGCGCAGGTAATAATATTGGCATTGACGGTATTAACGATCGCGCTCCTGTTTGGCTGGGACGCGCCAGCGGTTCCGGGCAGTGGGACTTGTCGCTGACAGATTTTGTGCAGGAAGCCAAGGCACAGGGGCAGCGGAATGCTATTGTCAACCTCAGCCTAGACTTAACTCAAGTTAACCCCGACGGCAGGGTGACGACGCGCTACGAATTGACGCCCAGAGAGCGGGCTGCTTTAGAATATGCTCGTCAGAATGGAGTGCTGCTGGTGGTTGCTGCTGGCAACGATGGCGGTGTGATGTCGGTTTTGGGTCAAGCTTCCCAGGAGTTTGACAATATTATGACAGTTGGGGCGTTTGACGGAGTGCGCCGATCGTCATATTCGAGTTACGGTTATGGTTTGGATGCTGTAGTTGCCGAGGGGGAAAACGATCTAGATGCGCTTACGGGAACTTCTTTTGCAGCAGCGAAAGCGACTGGGATGGCGTCTGTTGTGTGGGAAAGCAATCCAGAGTTGAGCGATCGCCAAGTAATTGATATTCTCAAACAAAGTGCGATCGATGTCAATTTACCGGGTTGGGATCGGAAAACAGGTTTTGGATTGTTGAATTTAGATAAAGCCGTGCAGCTAGCGAAGGAAACAGCACCGCAATCGAGCACTCGCGCAGAATTCGCAACACCTGAAACTTGGGGTTACGAAGGGCTCGCGAAGCCAATGGAACGAGCTACTGCCGATCGATTTAACGGCAAATCTTATGAGTGGCAACCTTACACGATTCAAGCCGGAGATAGTCTCAGCGAAATTGCCAGAGAAACAATGGGCAGCGCTGCTCCCGATTACTACAAATTCATTGCCAAACACAACAACATTTCCAATCCCAGCGTAATTTCTGAAGGTCAAAAAATAGAGGTTCCTGTAGAAGTAGCGGCATCTGATGGCGGTGACAATTCGATCGAAAAGCCAGAGCAACAGTCACCTAATTCAACCTCTATCAACGGTCACAATATTGCTGGCAAATTCTATCCGGTTTACGACAAGTATCAAAGTGCGATCGGCAAACCCACTTCTGATGTCACCAACTATTCAGGTAATGTCAGCTATCAACTATTTGAGCGCGGTTCGATTGTCAGCAGTTCCAAAGGAACTTTTCCGATTTACGGCAGTATCCGCCAAGAATACTTGAAAACAGGCGGATTGGATGGTAGGTTGGGAGTTCCCAAGAGCGGAGAGATCGATCGGGGCAACGGTAACAAGATTCAATACTTTGAAGGCGGTCACATTTACTGGAATGGCAACAAGGCAACTGCTTACCAAGAGCCTGCTAAACCGTCCAATCCTGGTAACACTAACCCCGGAGGAAGTAACAACGGTGGCAACACCCCAGGCGGTACAATACCTGAAAAACCGCGAACTATTCCCGATGGCTTCGAGACTTTGCCTAGTGCAATAGGTGTTGATTTTTATCGCAGAGACTCTGACTACGTACAAGTTGTAGATCTAAGCAAAGGAGCCTCCGTCAAGTTCCTTCATGGAGAAATTACTGAGCAGGGCAATAGTCCTGAGTTTAAGACTCAAACTATTGATGAGGCATGGTCGGATTTTTCAAGAGCAAATTCGCGGGTTTTCTCTGTTACCAACGGTCAATACTTCGATCAAGGACCTTTGGATACTGTTAACAATTTTTGGTTTGGAGGCTGGTTCTGGGATACGAGCGCTCAAGTTATTCACCCTCTAAAAATTGATGGGCAAAGAGCAAGCACTGGTGCTAAAACCCAAGAGGAAGCAGACAGTCTACTCATGTTAGAGTTGTTCTCCGATCGGGCAACTATCAAAGACTACAATAGTAACACTTTCGATTCATCTTTAGCCAAAAATATTCTTGTCAGCTACGATCATATAGAGTATGGAGCAGAACGGAATGTGGAAAAGGGCAGAACTTTCATCGGTATTGGCGATCTTCATGGTTCTGATGGGATTAATGAGAGCGTTTTATTGTTTACTTCCGGCAATTCAAATCAAAAAAATGCTGGTGATACTCTCATAAATTTTGGAGCTAATCGAGTAATGATGCTAGATGGTTCTGATTCGTCTAAATTAAATGTGAAGGGAGAAACTCTTGTGGAAGGAGACAGCAGAAAGATACCACAAACAATAGGTGTAGTAGGTGGGGTATTCGGTCCGTATTTGCCTCCGAAACCTGGATTAATGGGTATTTGAAATTATGCAATCGCTTCTAGTCGATCGCCTCAAACTCACGTTTCGATCGTTGATGCGTAGGGGTAAGGTTCGCACTACGCACCCTACATATAGTCTCTGCTCGTAAGTCCCGATCGCTCAATATCCCGATCGCTCTAACGGCTGGATTTCAATATCTGGAGAAATCTCAATGGCTGCAATTCTGGCCTTCTCAACTATCGTATTTCCCATCATTGTATTGTGTACTGCCTTAAACTTAGATTCTGCTTCCGCAATTTCTTCGTAGTGTACAATTACATGATAATATTTATTAATTGGTTCTTCAGAATCTGAAATTTCCACGGCGAGCGAATCTATATTCTGAGACTCTTCTGCTTTCTCGCGATACTCTTCGGCTAAATGTTCTAGAGCGATCGCGATCGCGTGTTCTTTCGTTTGTCCGTAAAAATTCATGGTATCATCAGGGCGATCGCTCAGAGATGATGAAATCTGACACAGATACTGCCCATTTGATTGAGCGCAAACGTCGATCGCAATTGTACCAGTAGTGCGATCGGGATTTATTTGGGTAATCTGAACCTCCCTATCTGATGAAATAAGGTTGAGGAATTACGTGCTAACTCTATCTGTAGAAGGCGCACGGTACACCTTACACATACTTAGGGCTTGTTTAATAAGTTGGAAAAGTAAACACTCTCTGGATTGTCTGACCCACAAAAGGTTGTCAGGTGCAAAAAAAAACAGCTAAAATAGGTCTGGCTGAATAAGTTATTGGCAATCATAAGAGCAATTGATTGGTAATTAAAGCCCTATTTACTATCTCTGTGAACGATGTAATTGTTAGCATTTCAAGTGCGGTTAATTAAACTTTCACTGATTTTAACACCATCGCCCTTGCTGCATCTGCGTTCATCCCCGTTCCTCTGCCTTTATCTGCGGTTTAAAAAAGAGCGATCGCCCTTACGACAAAAAGTGCGATCGCCCATTTCAATTCCTAACCAGAAATCACCTCACTCAAAAGATGAGCCTGAGAACCCTCCAGACGAGGCCCGTGAATCTGCACCACCAAAGAAGCCAAATAATTGCCCCAACGAGCCGCTTGTGTAGAACTCAAACCATTAGTAATTCCAAACAAAACACCCCCCGCAAAAGCATCCCCAGCACCCACAGTATCGATCGCCTTTACCGGAAATCCAGCCACATCAACAATCTGTTTGTTCTCCACCACCATGCAGCCTTTATCCCCATTAGTGATAAAAGCCAAATCCGAAATCTCGCTCATTTTCCGAGCGCACTCTTCCAGAGATTCCTCCTTAAAAAAGCTCCGAACTTCATCAGCATTGCAAAAAATTACATCGCAATATTCCGAAACCACCTTGTGAAAATCATCAGCAAAGCGATCAACTAAAAAGCCATCCGAAAAAGTAAAAGCCACCTTCACACCCAGACGCTTAGACTGTTCCATCGTCTCAATGCTAGCCTTTCTCGGATCGGGAGCATCCCAAAGATAACCCTCAACATAACTGTACTTGCAGTGACTCAGGCGATCGACATCAATATCAGTCGCAGCCAGAGTAGTAGAAACACCCAAATTAGTACACATCGTGCGTTCCGCATCCGGCGTAGTCAGCACTACACAAGTACCAGTGGGTTCCTTCGACGACTCAGCAGGATGCACGTTAAAATCAATCCCCGCCGCCAGCAAATCTCGCCGATAAAATTCGCCGTTAGTATCCTTAGCAACCTTCCCCGAATAATACGCTTTACCGCCGCTTTGAGCCAAACCAATCATCGTATTTGCCGCCGAACCGCCCGATCGCATTTGCAGCGAATTGTGTTCTAAATCGTGCAAAATCCCCCCCTGCGTTTCCGAATTCATCAGCGTCATCCCGCCGCGATTCAGCCCGTGGCCGAGTACAAATTCATCTTCCACCAATGCTAGGATGTCTACCAGGGCATTTCCCACGCCAAACACATCCACGGAGCGGGAATCTTGATTGTTTTCTGTCATCAGTAATTTTTGGTTTACACTAATTATCAACTTTATAATAAATTGACTTCAACTCAACATCTATTTTCTTTAAGTTATCTTTATCTAAATCTCCAAGCCCAAATCGATCTAAGCTAAAATCCAAAATCTAAAATTGATATGACTGATACTTGTCTCCCACCTCTGATTCAGCAAATGTTGCAGCCCGGGTTTTACCCACATGGGGTGACAGAACCAGTGCAGCTAATTCAGACTCATGCTTCCTTTGTTTTGCTGACAGGAGAGTATACTTACAAACTAAAGAAACCAGTCAACTTTGGCTTTTTGGACTATTCAACTGTGGAGAAAAGGCAGCATTTCTGCAACGAAGAATTGCTGCTTAACCGACGCACTGCTCCGGAAATTTATCTAGAAGTTTTGCCAATTATTAAAATTGGGGATTCGTTTCAATTGGGCAGGAACTTACTAGCACTAAAATCTACAGAAAATGCTGTAGAATATGTGCTAAAAATGCGGGAGTTTCCTCAAGGTACGCTGTTGCTTAGTTTGTTGGAACGCGGACTGTTAACAGAGCAACTTATGGCAGAATTAGGGCGCGAAGTTGCCAACTTTCACAGCAGAGCAATTAGTAATAGCTATATTCGGACATTTGGCGAAGTCAGTCAGATTCGCACAGCAATAGATAACAATTACCGGATTTCGCAAAAATATATCGGCGGGCCGCAGACTCAGAGACAATATCAGGAAACTAAAGATTATACTGATGCGTTTTTTGTGACCAATCAAGAGTTATTTAACCGGCGGATTGCCAATAATAAAATTCGCGAGTGCCACGGAGATTTGCATTTGCGGAATATAGCATTCTGGCAAGATAAAATCTTGCTGTTTGACTGCATTGAATTTAACGAGCCTTTTCGCTTTGTTGATTTCATGTACGATGTGGCTTTTACAGTAATGGATTTGGAATCGCGGGGGCGCAGAGACTTGGGCAATGCTTTTCTCAATACTTACATCGAACAAACAGGGGATTGGGAAGGACTGCAACTGTTGCCTCTGTATTTGATCCGTCAAGCTTATGTTAGAGCGAAAGTAACTTCGTTAATGTTGGACGATGCCGCTATTTCAACTGCCCAAAAAGCAGAGATTTCACAGACAGCAGCTCATTACTATAAACTGGCTTGGCAATACACGCAACCGCGCCAAGGCAAGTTAACTTTGATGTCGGGTTTGTCTGGTTCTGGCAAGAGTACAGCAGCTCGATATTTGGCTCGCCGCACAGGGGCAATTCACATTCGATCCGATGCTGTTCGCAAACATTTAGGGGGAATTCCTTTAAATGAACGCGGGGGGCAAGATTTGTACTCGGATGAAATGACAGCCCAGACTTATGGTAGATTGTTAGAGTTGGGGATAGTGCTGGCTGACCGAGGTTGGGATGTGATTTTAGATGCAAAGTTCGATCGCCAAAACTTGAGAACCGATGCAATTAATCAGGCTCAATCCCACGGCTTGCCCCTGCAAATTATTTACTGCACCGCACCAATTGAAGTATTGCGAGAACGCCTGCAACAGCGCAGGGGCGATATTGCCGACGCGACAGCCGAACTATTGAGTTCGCAGCAAGCAGATTTTGAACCTTTTACAGAATTAGAGCAAATTTCTGTAAAGATTGTAGATACCGCCCAAGACTTAGAGGTACAATTAAACTTGATTTGTGGAGAGTAGTTGCAGAGCGATCGCCCTTGGCAATTTGATTGTCTGCTAATATTGTCAATATCTTTCTGTATTATTAAAAACAAAACTTACAGATCATGCCAAAATTTACTGGAGACTCCAAGGGGTTTAGCCCCGCGCTGATATGGTTTGTGTTGTTTACCGTTGGGTTTCGCTTAGTAGGATGTACGCTGCCCCTGAGTCTCGGCTTGGGTGTCATCGGTGGCGTGGCAGCAGGTTTAATTGTCGCTTGGTGGCACAACGAATTACTACTCAACCCGAATATGAATTCCAAGGACAAAACCTCAGATGCTATCGTCAATAAAGAAGTAGTGCAAAGGGACGCCCATAAATATAGCAAAACCTCTAGGGGTGATGCTGCTACATTGTTTGGCTGGTTATCTGGACCAGAGGATCGTCGCTAGCACCGAAAATAGTTTTGAGTATTGAGTTGTAAGCTTTAAGTTAAAGAGTTCATAATTCACAACTCTATACTAAAAATTAACCACTCCCGCCACCTAAATTACTAATTACAGATTAGCGACTAACGCTCGTTCATTTCCAATTACCCATTCCCGCTAACGAGCAATTTGAATTACTTGCTGAATGTTTGTATTTCTATCGAAACTCCTGCCACTTTTTATTTATCCTTTGGGGTTGAGTTGCCTGTTAATGATGGCGGCTTTAATCACACTTTGGAAGCGTCCGAAATGGGCGGCGGCGCCAATTGCTGGGGCTTTAATTATTTTACTCCTCGGAAGTAGCGGTTGGGTTTCAAAATCGTTAGTTCGATCGCTCGAATGGCAAAACTTACCAACCGCCGAACTCCCTCAAGCTGAAGCGATAATCGTCTTGGGTGGCGGTGTCAAAGCAGCTTTACCTCCCCGTCCTTGGGTAGAATTAGCGGAAGCGGGCGATCGAATAATCTACGGTTCCCGACTTTACCGGCAAGGCAAAGCTCCGCTGCTCATTCTCAGCGGCGGTAGAGTAGATTGGAAAGGCGGCGGGGCTCCCGAATCGGCAGACATGGCAGAAATTGCCCAAACAATGGGTGTACCGGCATCAGCAATTCTGCAAGACCCCGATTCACACAACACTTATCAAAATGCTGTCAACGTGCGGAAAATTTTAGATGCTAAAGCTATAAAAGGGCCGGTTTTGCTAGTGACATCGGCAATGCACATGACTCGCTCGCTCTTAATTTTCCAGCGTCAAGGAATAAAAACAATTGCCGCACCAACAGACTTCCAGATAACGCAGCAGGATATCGCAGCATCCCAAAACAATTGGCAAGCAGTCGCCTTGGATTTATTGCCGGATACCTATCAGTTAAACCAGTCAACTAAAGCTTTGAAAGAATACATCGGCTTAATCGTTTATCGGCTGCGGGGATGGCTTTAACAGAATTTTAGATTGGGGATTTTGGATGGAAGAATTTAAGTAGTCTCAACCGTGAAGTCACTTCCCAAATCCAAAATTGATTCAGTGTGCTAGCTTAAAGTCATTAAAGCCAATATTAGCCACCGTCGCCCCCAAACAATCATGCTGCCCCACGAGTTGCAAAACATTGCCCCAGAACCGACTCCCGCGGCCGAAATTTTTCAGAGACACCAAATTGTCCGCGAGTTTTACGATGAAATTAAGTACCGTCAAGAACTAGAACTTCACTGCCAGTGGTATTACGCTACAGCCAAGCAGCATCAGCAGGAATTGCAGAAAATGCAGGGAGATTGGAATATTTTAGGTTGGTTCAGCCGCAGACGGTCGAAAAATTAATGATTAAATAAAAAAGACGGTTGGTAGTAAGGAGTTTAGCCCCGCCGATCGACTAAAAGCGACATAAAAAACTGAAGTCCTCACTACAAACTGTACAACAGCTATTTGACTCCCGCCCAAAAACGGATACCTGCTTTCCAACAGGAGTCGTGATCAGCGCAAAATTTTAGACTCTAGTTCAAGCTTCCAGATTCATCTGTGGAGTAAATCTAAAATCTAAAATCTAAAATCTAAAATCGACTGACCGGATTTGATATTGTCTTTGGGCTCCGGCTTCAACTTTTGAGACAGCTAGACTTCCGAAGATATCAATTCGACCTCATCCTCTTTCAGGTGAGCTCGAAATTTTTTGTCAAATTGTACTAGAATCGGCCAATTAGCACTGACAGGTCTGCCGTGCCATTCGTGAACGATCGCCACGACTTCTCCTTCCATACCCTTAATATCAAATGGTTGACTGCGATTTTCAGGGTGGTGGTAGACAACAACAGAGTTTTTAATGCAAACGCGATCGCCAACTTTCATAGACTTATATTTAGTGTTCTCTCTTCAAAACTCTGCAAAGCCTAGGGGTGCTTAACACTTGTAGGCTTTGCCGACAGTCTTCTTATCTTCCCACAAGTAGAGCGAAAACTTAAACAAAGTTGGCGGTTCCCTGTCGCTGCTTCGATCCCCAGCCGCGCTCCACCTCAGCCGAAATGTCGATCCATTCTCGGTTGAACCCGCAGGCCCGATCGGCTTTTAAAGCTCGATCGGGCGGATTTTCAAGGGCGAGAATTGATTTGGTTTAATCGAAAAACAATCAATTTAACTGATTTAACCAACACTCAACATCAACGGCCAAGGTTTGACCCAACTCCAGCAACTGCCGGATCGAAGACAAGTCCCAGCCCACGCCGGAACCTGCAATCCCCAAGGCAACGGCAGCGACCACACTGTCGCCCGCCGAGGCATCTTGCAGTTGCAGCCAGCCCAAACACAGAGGCACAATTTGAGTGTACAGAGAATTGAAATACAGTTCCTGCGATCGATCCAGACACAAACCCAGACTCAGCCGATCGCCCACCGCAATCAAACGCTCGATCGTGCGGATATCAGCTTCTAAGTTGACAGGCGAGCGAGCCTCCGCGCCCGATCCTGGTTGCAGCAGCGCGTCAAGCGATCGCCAAACCATCTTTTCCAAAATTTCCTTGACTTCGGGAACGTTCAACCGACAGCGGAGATGGCCGCTTTCAGTGGCGATCGCCTCAATTTCGGCCAGCAGCGGTTCCACATCCTCCGTTTCCACTTCCAGGGCCTTGGCCGCCGTCAAACAGCGGTGTCCCAAAGCCACCTCAGCAGCCACCTGCAACTCTACCGGCACCTGCAACTCGTCGCGGTGGAACGCCATCATCACCCCGTAATTTTCGCGGTAAACCTGAGTGTAAAGCTGATCCAAGCGAGTCAAGTTTTCCTGACTCAGCAACTGCACGATCCGGTGGCGTTCCTCAGCAAATAAATCCCGCAAGCTAAAGGACTGATCCCCAAACAGCCGCACCATTTCCAGAATCGCGTGGGACGCCGAAGCTTCTTGCATAACTCCAAACAACCGCTCTTTGAGCATAGTGTAAGACCGGCGGCTGCCAAAAGGCTGAATGCAGCAGTGGAAGTCCCAGCCGCCGAGGTGCAGCGCAGCAAACACAAAAACCTCTGTTTCCCGCGTAATTTCCGAGGTTAACTGCAATTGACCCACAGCCAGAGTCATCGAGCCCATGCGCTGAATTTGGAAATCTTGCTGCTGGGCCTGATAGCAGTAAACTCGCTGTTCGCGGGGATATTTGGCAAATAGAGAACTGATCGCGTAGTGGGCGGCCACTTGTCGGAGACTAATTTGGGCTGTCACCACGAGTTTGCGGTAAACTTCTGCCCCTGTTGTGAAATAGTCAACGTTGCTGGGTACGAGGGCTAGTTGAGCAACAAAATCCTTTTCTAGCTGCACGCCGGTAACTTCGCCCGCCAATTCCAGCGCCCGGGCCGCGTAGCGCAGAATTTGCACGCCTTCTGGGCGCGAGATTTCTTCAAAAAACCAGCCGCAGCTAGTGAACATTAACAGGGTGTGGCGCTGCATTTCCAGCAGTCGCAGGGCGTCCACCTGTTCGGAGGCATCGAGGGGGCGCACTTGATGGCGTTCGAGGAAACTGTCAACGTTAGCGGGCGATCGATCGCGGATGACCTCAATATATTCATCTCTGGCTTTCCAGGGATCGCACAACAGCTTGCGCCCCGCTTCTTCGTAAATCGGAATCAGTCGATCGCGCAGCCAATTGAGAGTATCCCGCAGAGGGCGGCGCCATTTTTGGTTCCACTCGCCGCCGCCACCGCAACCGCAATCATCTTGCCAGCGATCGACCCCGTGAGAGCAACTCCAGGCCGTCACCGGTTTGAGTTCCACTTCCCAAGCGCTCGGATTTTGACTTATATAATGAGCAAAATTCGTCACCGTCCAGCCTCGACGGGGAAACTCTTCTGTGAAGGCGTAGGCGAGGCATTTTTCGGTACCGTTTTTGTGGTGGCCGAAAGTTTCGCCGTCCGTCGCCACGCAGATTAATTGAGCCGGTCGGTGGTCTCCCCGTACTGCTTGACCCAACCGCCCGGCCAAGTGGTGGCTGCTGCTGAGAACGTCATTGAAGCCCATATCCCGCGAGATCGGGCCGTCGTAGAAAAAGATATCAATGTAGGGAGTGTTGGCAGGTGGGGCAGCAGAATTTTGGGAGTGCTGGCGGCCAAAATAGTGAGTGCTCAGCGGCGAGAGTTGGTCAGCCATCAACCGCATTTCCGGCTTCAAATAGCAGCGGTACGGGCGAGTCGGATCGATTTGACCCCCGCCGACTTCGTGCCATTCGGAATTTTGCCCTGGTTCCCCTTCGTGGTTTTGCCCGATTAGCGGGCGGCAGCGTTCGGCTTGGGAGGGGGCTAAAACAATGAAGCGGATGCCTTCAGCGACTAAAACTTCGAGGGTGGCGTAGTCTACGGCGGTTTCGGCGAGCCACATTCCTTCGGGATCGCGATTGAACCGGGAGCGAAAATCTGCGATCCCCCACCGAATTTGGGTGTATTTGTCTCGCTCGTTAGCCAGCGGCATGATGATGTGATTGTATACTTGGGCGATCGCGTTGCCGTGACCGTTGAGGCGCTGACAGCTTTTGCGATCGGCTTCCAGAATCCGCTGGTAGACTTCCGTGTCGTAGCGTTCGAGCCAGCTCATCAGGGTCGGCCCGATGTTGAAGCTCATATACTCGTAGTTGTTGACGATCCCCGTGACTTCGCCGCGATCGTTGAGTATGCGGGCAAAGGCGTTCGGGCGGTAGCACTCGATGTCAATGCGTTCGTTCCAGTCGTGGGCGGGAGAGGCGCTGGCTTGGCGTTCGATCGCGTCCAGATAAGGGTTTTCCCGGGGTGGCTGGTAAAAGTGACCGTGAACCGTCACGCAGACCCCAGTGGCTGCGGCCACGGTGCTTTGGGTTGCAGCCGTTACGGTTGGCGAAGACAAAGGTAGCCGATCGGATTGAGTTGTAGAAATCGAAACCATGCGAGCAAATCCTCACTCAAGTAGTTAAAGACAATAAAACCAGCCTAATTAGAAACTGAAACCTTACGCAGCAAGAGTTACAGCTAGGCATCTGTTAGGACTAAATTTGGCTGACAAGTTTTGATACATTTGTAGTATTGCGAGCAAAGCATTCGTTCCAAGATGCCAACCGTCGATCCCTGGGTTTTTCTGCCAATGCTTTGCTGTTGAAAGACTTAAAAAAGGTAGCTTTTGCTGCTTTTTGGCACTTGCGACCCATTTCGGGTTCGTGCTTGCAGGGCTGCTCATTGAGATTTTGATTTACATAGCTGGATTTTAAAGTCTTATTCAGTAAATAGCAAGTTTTCGCCGGAAAGATTTAATTTTTGGCAATAAATCTTGGCGGTTGTGGATATCGGTTTAATGCCCGATCGATTTATAGAATAAGAGTTTTGCCTGAGTTTCGCATCATACTTTAGGTGCTTTTTACCTAAGTCCTGGAGAAGTTAGGCCGGTTGGGTTAGGGCGGGAGAGATTTGCTGCAAATGTACTTTCCAGAAGAGTTGTAACACTTGTGCGGAGTCAAAAGGCAACAAAAAAGCAAAACGGTAAGTGTTATGTTTTAACTCCTGAGAGGTATATGAGGGCGGAGGCGGAGGAGGAGGAGGAGGAGGGTTTGGACGAGAAGATGCTGCATTTGACGGCGAAGTTGGAGAGGCAATTTGCCTAGAGTGCCAAGTTAGAGGCGATGATTCGGGAAAATCGGCAGAGGGTGGGTTCTGGCGGATAGTTCGTCAATTGCTGAAGATTATCATGATTTTTTGCGAGAACTTAAGGAAGGTATTGTGCAATATCAAGTGCGGGCCGTACTTTCTGTTAATCGCGAATTAGTGTTGCTTTACTGGCTAATTGAACGGAATATTTTAAACAGGCAACAGCAGCGAGGATGGGGAGCAAAAGTTATAGACCATTTAGCTGTTGACTGAGAAACAGCTTTTCCTAAAAGGATGTTTGCCGACGATTGAGCAGTTGGAAGCTGACTTATACCATTTTTTTAAATATGTGATAGACTTGTGTTCAAAGTAAAGGAGACAATTACAATGTCTGGTCGTCCTCA